>JACZXC010000145.1:2750-7167 GCA_022571825.1 Myxococcales bacterium
GGTGATGAACAAGTACTTGCCGTATACCGATGTCGCCGACGCGTGCCGCAACCTGCGCCAGCTCACCGCCGTGATCGACCGGCTGCTGCTCTGACGGGTGAAGACGTGGGGAGTTGGAGCAACGTTCAGCCACGTCGCCAAGAGAAACGCCCCGCTGGTGAGCCAGCGGGGCGTGAACGGGCGGAGGGCGGTGGATAGATGATGGGGGGTGAGAGGTTGGCATTTCAAGGAAATGCCCGATCCACCGCCGCTCCATAAATTGATTGGGTCGAAGAGCTGTGGGCCTCCGTCGTTACCGCGCTCCCATTATGCGTCTGGTACATCACTTAGTCAAACAGTATTTGTCGTAGATTCCACCCGCAATGGATCGCATCGAGAGAAACTGAAATAACTATATATTCTGGTGCCTTATCCCTTGCTTTGTCGTCAGGACTTGAGCCATCAAGAATGGTTTGGCGACGCGCAACTCGGTCGGGTAGTGTTCGGGTTTCCCGACCGAATTGGCGCCGCCCGCGCCGCGACCCACGCGGCACCCTGGAGGGCCCATTGAGCCAGCCGAGCCAGGCACGTCGGTTTCTGTTGCGCACCCACGGCTGTCAGATGAACGTCCACGACTCCGAGAAAGTGGCCAATCTGTTGTGCCACGCGGGCCTGGTGGCCACACAGGACCCGGAACGGGCCGACCTCACCATCGTCAACACCTGCTCGATCCGCGACAAGGCCGAGCATCGACTTTACAGCGAGCTGGGAATGCTTCGGAACTGGAAGGCCGCACAGCCGGGACGCGTGCTGGGAGTGGGCGGCTGCGTAGCCCAGCAAGAGGGCGATGCCCTGCTGCGTCGATTCCCCTACGTCGACTTCGTGTTCGGAACCCACAACCTCCGCCTGGTACCGACCTTGGTGGAGGCCTCTGCTCGGGGCAATCGAATCGCCCGCGTCGATGAGTCGGGCTCCCTCGACCGCTTCGACCTGCCCGAGCGCCACCCGGACCTGGAGCCCTCCCGCCCGGGGCGCGCCTACGTGACGGTGATGGAGGGGTGCGATCTATTCTGCAGCTTCTGCATCGTACCCCGGACGCGCGGCCGCGAAATCAGCCGACCCGCTGATTCGATCGTCGCCGAAGCCGAGGCTCTGGCCGCCGCCGGGGTTCGCGAGATCACGCTGCTCGGACAGACGGTCAACGCCTATGGTCGCCAATCGATCGATCGAGGTCGGGCCCGGAATGCGCCGCACGTGCCCGCGCTCGTCCCCTTCGCGCGACTCCTGCGCCGCTTGGCCGAGATTCAAGGCCTGGCGCGGATCCGTTACACGAGCCCCCATCCCCTCTTTTTCGACGAAGATCTGATCCGGGCCCACGCCGAGATTCCGAGCCTGTGTCCTCACGTCCACCTGCCGGTTCAGAGCGGCGCGGACCGGGTGCTCGAGCGGATGCGCAGGCGCTATCGCAGGGGAGACTACCTCCGACTCGTGGAGCGACTGCGCTCAGCGCGTCCAGACCTGGCGATCACCACCGACCTGATCGTGGGGTTTCCGGGTGAGACCGACGCGGATTTCCAGCAGACCCTCGACCTGATCCGCGAGGTCGGGTTCGTGGACAGCTTCTCCTTCAAATATTCGCCTCGCCCGGGGACCGCGGCGGCACGCCTGCCCCAGCCCGTAGAGCCGGCCGAGGCCCAGTCGCGCCTCGAGGTGCTGCAAGCCCTTCAGCGCGAATTCACCCTATCGGCCCATCGGGCCCGGGTGGGCCAGAGCGCCGAGATTCTGGTCGAAGGCCCGAGCCGCCGCGGAGGCAATCAGTGGAGTGGCCGCGATCCCTACCACCGGATCGTGAACGTCGCAGCGGGGCCCCGGCCCACGCCTCCCCCCGGGACGCTCGTGCAGGTCCGGATCGTCGACGCCACCCCGCACTCCTTGATCGGCGAGATCCCGGTCGGTCCGGACCCACCCGCGGTGATGGCGTCGGGGGAATCTGTGAGGATCGGGGCCGCGCCCGACGAACCCCACGGGTACGACCGGCACCACTGGCGAAATGCCATCCCGGGCGCATAGGATTCAATCCGCAGCGACGTGTCCGATCGGATGCGTGTCGTGGCGCGAACCGGTTGCGCTTCGCCGGCTGCGAGCGTTCGAGGGGGGGCATGCCGAAAGGGCGAATCCTCGCGGTCGACGACCAGCGATACTTTCGCGAACTGGTCGAGGATCTGTTGTCCGAGGAAGGTTGGGAGACGCAGACCGCGGGCAGCGGCGAGGAGGCGATCCGAATCCTCGAGCAGTCGAGATTCGACATCATCCTCACGGATCTCGTGATGCCCGGCATGGACGGCTGCGATCTGGTCCACCGCATCAAGGAACGCGACCCCGAGCAGGACATTATCGTGGTGACCGGCGTCGTCGATGTGAAGACCGCCGTCGACGCGATGAAGCTCGGTGCGAGCGACTATCTGCTCAAGCCCTTCGACCGCGCGACCCTCATCGGCTCGGTCGAGAACCTGATGCAGCGCCGACGTCTGCGCGCCGAGCACGCTCGTCTGCTCGCGGAGAATCTCGAGTATCTGGGGGAGCAGTCCCTGTTCGAGCGAGCGGTGGGCTTCTTTAGCTGCCTGTCCCTGGATCCCCTGGCGCAGCGCGTGGTTGAAGGTCTGTGCGTCGAGACCCGGGCCCAAGGCGGCGTGCTCTGGATCGCGCGGGGCGAGTCAGAGCAATCCCTGCAGCTGGTGGCGGCCCGCGGGTTGGTGCGACTCGAGGCCGAGCCCGAGAGGATCGAAGCACACCAGATTCCACGCGAGCTGCGCGAGGGTGCGATCCGCTCGGCTGTCGCGACCTGGAATGCCCACGGCGAGGGACCGGAACCTCCGAACCCGGCGCTTCTACTGGCGTTGCGCACCGGCTCGCGCCTGGTCGGCTTCGTTCGCCTCACCGACAAGCTGGGCGGAGGCGAGTTCGAAGCCGCGGATACCCATGCCGCGGAGAAGCTGGCACGCTTTGCCGAGATGGCCCTGGCCAATGCCCTGCGCTTCGCGTCGCTCGAGCGGCCCTCGTTCTTGGATCCGGCGACGGGCGTCTACACCCGCGAGTTCTTCGAAGATACGGTACACAACGAGATCGGCAGGGCGCAGCGTTTCGGCCGGGGCTTCTCGCTCCTCGCCTTCGATCTCGCTCCCGTCGCCGAGGCGGGCGCAGAGCGGATCGCCGAGGCGGCGAAGATTCTCGGTCGGGTCGTGCGTACGACGGATCTCCTGGCGAGCATTCGCGAGAACCAATTCCGCGTACTGCTCACGGAGGTGGACGCGGTGGGGGCGGCGATCCTCAAGCGGCGCGCCCAGCAGGCCTTCGAGGCGCTCGAGGACGCCGACCCAGCCCATAGCCAGCGCCCGGTGCTTGCCGCGGTCACGTATCCCAGCGACGGAACCCAGCTCGAGACGCTGACGGAAGCGCTCGATGAGCGCCTGCGCGCCGAGCACCGCTCTCCGGTTCGACGCCTGGGCCTCGACCGGATGCCTCTCGCCGAGAGTCTTGCGCGGCTGCTGGCCGAAGGAGCGATCGAGCCCCACGAGACCGCCGATCAGGTCACCCGCTTCTTCCTCGCGGAGGTGGGGCGACACCCAGGCCAACGCGGGCTTCTGTTTCTGGGTCCCGGCGCGGTGCTCGAGCAAGCCGTGCGCCAGGGGATCGAGCAGCTGGGCGACGATCCGGCCACCACCGAGATCGTAGTCGTCGCCGATGGCGAGCGGCTGGCGAAGGAGGGCCCGCCCATCACGTGGGTGTCTCCCGATCGGGTGCCGGGGCTCTTGCCGTTCCTGGTCCACTTTGGCGATGGGCCCAGCTATGCGCTGGTGCGGGACGAAAAGCAGGAGGAGGACGGGGTGCGGCTGTTTCACACCAGTGACCGCAGCGTCGTCGAACACCTGGCGTTTCGTCTTCGGACGGAGCTGACGCCGGACGCGAATCCGGCGGACGCCACCGCTGGCCCCATCCTCACGGCGCGGGCTCCAGCCCGTCCGGGGGCGGAGCCGATCTCGTGAGCACCCGGGTCCTGGTTGCCGATGGCGACCGCGATCGCAGCAAGGCCATCGTCGACGCCTGCGCGGCATGCGACATCCAATGCGACGCCGTCACCCAGGGCCCCGATGCACTCGAGGCGGCCCTGGCGATCTCGCCCTCGGCGATCGTCCTGCAGTTGGATCTCCCGCTCATCGATGGACCAACCCTGGCGTCGATCCTGCGAGCCAATCCCCGCACCCGCGGCATCGGGCTGCTCTTCCTCGGCGATCGTCCCGATGACGCCGAAACCAAGGAGCTGGATGGCGACATCTTGCTGGCTCCGATCGACCCTGAGGGGGTTGCCCGCCGGCTGCAGGTGATGCTGATGCAGCGGGAGGCCGAGGACCCGGGCCCCGCCGAGCAAATCGGCCGGGGC
>JACZXC010000146.1 GCA_022571825.1 Myxococcales bacterium
AGCCATTCACTGTCGGGCTCCGCCCGATGAAACCACGCCGTGACGTCCAGGTTGGGCGCAACGAACGGACTGTCGGGATGCGGCTGGCTCGCTGCGATCCAGGAAGCGGTGTCGATCATCAACAACCCGCGAGCCGCATCGAGAAAGGGGTCGTCGAAGGAAGGCCGTGGCGTGAAACGATACCACTCCCGGAAGATCGGATCGTGAGCCTGGCGTGGCCCCGGCACGAATCTCTCGGGCCACACCGGCTTCAGATCGAAGTTTGACCAGAACGGGAAGGGCGAGTCTTCGGCAGCGTCGCCCAGCTGTTCCGCGACCACCTCGTGGATCGAGCGCAGCTCGGATGGCAGCGTCTCTTCCGGGATCTCGGCAACATCGTGTTCCAGGCCCGGGCCTTGCGCTGCTGTTCGAACCAGTCCTTCAAAGAGCGGCCTCCCTCCTTGTGTGATCGAGACGGCAAACGACTCGGTCCTGCGCCCGGCTCTTATCGTGCGCACCTCGACATCGATTGTGTCAAACTGTCCCACCGATACGAAATGACCCGAAAAGGACGCCGGTCGCTGCACTTTCGCAACCTGACCGGCCGCGCGCAGCGCAATGCTCGCCACGTATCCGCCGCTCGGACCCCAGATTTCCCAGTCGCGAGAGAGGGTTGCCCGGAAACGATCCTCCGAGACCCGCTCCAACCGGGTATCGAGTTCGAAGTCTCCCAACGCTGCTCCTTTGATTGTGTGCGCGCGCATAAGATCCGACTACTAGCCGGGTTTTCCTGCTATTAAAAACGCGTTGGTCTTGCCCGACGAGACCTTCATTTTAGTCATCTCTACAAAGCCTGCACCCAGCAAGCCGTGTCGAGTTGAGGTGGCGGTTCTTGTATTCGCGAGTGGGGCTCGGAAGATTCGTCGTCATGGATCGGATTGTAGAGCGGGCGAGAGACGGAACCAGCGGAGAGCGGCGTATGAGGGTGCTCGAAAACGTGCCCGACACCAGTCTGATGGTTGACCCAGATCTGGAGTATCGTCGGTGGTTGAGGACGCGTCGGGTGACGGGTTCGGGCCTCGCACGCGGACTTGGATCACGGGGGATCAGCGTGGACTGGGAAGCCTGGGCACGGCGAGCCGAACGCGCGTTGGACGTGGCAAATCGGGGCGACTGGAAGAGCCTGTTCGCTCCCAATGCCACCTTTGTGGACCCCCACAACGACTCGACGACGGATCTTCGACGTATCTCGTCGCAAACCCGGCATATCTTTCCGGACTGGACCCAGGAGATCACGAGCATCCGCGGCTCCGACACCTGGGCGTTCTTCGAGTGGATCGGCCGGGCGACCTATACCCCGCCCGGACCCTCCGGGGTCCGGATTCCCGTGACGATGCACGGCGCCACCATCATCGAGGTCGATGCGGACGAACTCGTCACCTACTGGCGCGACTACCTGGACCGCAAAGAACCGGAGGAGCAGATCCTCGCAGGGCTAAAGAACGGGTCGGCCGCTTGAGCCCAGCGTCCCATTTCGCGCTCTCCTTCCTGGGCTCGCGCGTCATCCTTGGCAACGTAACCTGCCCTATGCTCGGAGGGCGCTCATGACCTCCACCGACCACCACCTCGCCACCAATACTGCGAGCCGTGGGCGCGCCAGCAGGAGAACTTCACCGTGTCGATCCCGCGCGAACGCGCGAAGGGCATGTCGCCCCGCCTCCGACAGCTACTCGGCTACTCGATCCACCCGCCGTTCATGGGTCAGGTCGCCGGGCGGCATCCCGAGAAGGCGCTCGCCGACGACTCTGTCAATTCCCTGGTCGCCGACGATGCCGCAATCGCCGCACGCCGCGGCTGACCCCATCGCGCGGCCGCTACGGTATTCTTCACGCTCTTGACATTGGATCCAAGCGGCGCCGATGACAATTCCGACGGAGCTCTCCGATCGATCGCTGGGATGGCTCCGGTATCTGTACCGGAAGGCCCACACGCCGGACGACTGGAACCGCGCGGGGCGACCCCATCCGCACTGGGACGATCGGTCGGACCCGCCCATGGCCTCGTGGCCCCGCTTCGATCTCACCGATTCGAGCTACGCGGTGAGCCTCATGGCACAGACGACCCCTGCGTGGCGTGAGCCCTATGTCGCCGTACTGGATCAGCTGATCGAACGTCACACCGGCTGGTGGTCGGCGAACGACTGGCTCACCCAGTTCGGCCACGATCCGGACCGCGCCAGCTACCCGGACTTCTATCGACTCTTGATTCCCGCTGAACTCTGGGGGAACTACGACGTGCCCGGCTGGACGGCCAACGGTGTCGAGCCCTGGGGCATCCAGATGGACCCCATCGCCGCAGACGGAATGCTCTTCTACAAGGGCTTCTTCCTGGTGCTTCTGGGTCTGCGGTCCATGATCGCGACGGACGATCGCTGGAACCAACCGTTCGACATGATCCGGGACGGCGAGCACAGCTTCCGATGGTCGCACACGGCGATCGCCTCGCACCTGGCGGACCAGTGGAAGAAACGGCCGGAGGGCTGTCACTGCGAGAACACGAAGGTCTGGCCGCTCTGACTGAGCGGCGCGGGCCTCGGTCTGAGGCTCCACGACAACCGGCACGGGACAGAGTTTCACGCGGCGGCCTTCGATCCGTGGTGGGCCCACGCGCGGCGGGCGTATCTGGGCTTGGACCAACCCCACGTGCCGAGTGCCGTCACTGCCTACTACGACCCGATTCTCGAGGTTCACCTCCGCCTGCCCGTCACCTTCGCGATCACCTACTGCTTCTATCTGGCGCCCCAGGTTCCGGAGGAGGCTCGCCGTCTCTTCGACGCAGCGGCCGCGAATGCCGGGATCTCGACCCAAGGGATCACGGACCTGGCGGGACACCGGATCAACGCCATCGCCTGGTTCCTATCGCGCGAGTGGGGTCTGGACGAGCTCGAGGCCGCGATCCGCAGCGCACTCGAGGCGAACTACGAACCGACGTGGGACCGCGCCCGAGGCGAGTTCACTTGGGGTCTGGGACTCGCCGAAACGTACCCGCGCGGCCAGTACAACGGATTCCTCGCCGCCGCCGAGGTCGTGAGCGCGAGTGCCTGGGCGCGCGTGTCCGAAGCGCCGCTCCCGAAACAACCCGGTCTCGTCGAAGGTGTCGACTTCCCCACGGTCGCGCTCGCCGAAGCCCACTGGGAGAAGGACCGGCTGCGCCTTCGACTCCATCCGCAAAGCGACGAGGTCCTGGGGCAGCCGACGCGCTTCCGCGTCACCGGACTCGACGATCCCGACCGGTGGCGGGTCGAGGGGGATGCGCGCCTGGCCTCGAGGGCCGGGGACCTCGTGGTCGAGACGTCGGTCCGGGATCACCGGCTGACGTTGCGACCCGCGGAGTAGGCGCGCCCGGCGCTCTCGGCAAAGGTACCGGGCTTCGAGTCCGAACTCGGAATCGTCGTGGTGCCAGCGCTCGGAGGGCGCGGCTCAACACCTCGCGAGCCAGGCCGCTTCCTCTCCGGGCTCCGGAAGTAGCTCAGCGCCTTCCAGATCACCGAGCAGGAGCGTACGGAGCGGGTGCCCCACCTCCTCGTCGAAGAAGTCCTCGAGGGCGAGGGCCTGGTCGCGCAGCTCCGGGTCGGCCGGATACAGCGGCGGATCGGGCCATCGCTCCTCGAGCGTGGCGATGATCCGAGTCGAATCCGCCACCGCCTTCCCGCCGATGATCAGGATCGGCAGGCTGAGCTGACGGGTCCGGAAGAAGGCGCGCGGGACGTAGTCCAGGAAGAGGGCCTTCCGGCGGTGCGGGATGCCCTTCCAGTCGAGGCCCCAACGCGCCTTCTCGTTGAAGTGGGAGACCGGGAAGTGCCAGAGTAGGGGGATGGCGGAGTCGCTCGGCATACGGCCCCCGGCCGAGTCGTCCACCCGGCTGGATCCGGGGACGAGGATGACAGATCGCGTCGGGCGGACCACCCACCAGCCCTCGAAGGGAGAATTCTTCGCGTATCGAATCGACGTGCACTGGGCCGGGGCGGGAGAGCGCGGCAGTCAGGAGATGCATTGAATGACACTTTCCCGCCGTAGCTTTCTCTTGGCGAGTGGCGCTGGCGTGATCGCGGCTCCGGGTGTGGCAGGCCTCGTAGCCGGCCGCGGGGGAGTCGAGACCGCCAACGTGCGCGAACACAGCCTGTGGACTTCCGAAGCACCGCCGATGCCGCCGGCACCTCGCTTCGAAGGCGAACGGAAGGTCGACCTCGCGATCATTGGGGGCGGATACACGGGGCTCGCTTGCGCCTATTACGCCAAGATCTTCCGTCCGGAATGGTCGGTGATCGTCCTCGAGTCGCACGGGCTTGGTTCCGGGGCAAGCTCGCGTAACTCAGGAGCTGTCTCCGCAGAATACGTCGGCATCTCCGACGCCGAGATGCCCCAGCGAGGGCTCGACCGACTGAGGAGATTCATCGAAGCAGAGCAGATCGACTGCGACTTTGCTCCCGCGTCTACCCTAAAGTTGCTTACCTCGAAGAGCGCCGCGGAAGACGCCCGCTCTGACCTCGCGCCTGCTGCCAGATGGATTTCGCCCGAGGAGCTGCGCGAAAGCATCGGCAGTGGGTATTACGCTGGAGCGGTCGAATTTCCGGGCTATTTCAGGGTTCAACCCGCGAAGCTGGTGGTCGGTCATGCCAGGGCCGCGCTGCGCGTAGGTGCGGAGCTCTTCGAAGATTCGCCCGCGCTCTGCGTCGAGAGCGGTAGAACCGCAGAAATCTCAACTCCCCAGGGCAAGGTCCTGGCCGACCACGTGTTCATCGCGACCAACGCCCACACTCCGCGACTCGGCTTCTTCCAGAGATCGATGTAGCCCGTGCACCAGTACAGCTTCGCGACGCGGAGGCTGACGAGCGAGGAGATCGGTGGCTATGGCCTCGATCGATGGGTGTTCAGGTTCGAGCAACGTATCCTGCCGGTCACGTTCAGCCTCACCCCGAGCGGTCATTTCTTCCTCCGGATGGTGCTCGGGTACGCGAGCTTCAACTCCTGCGAGTGGAACGACATGGAGGGCGCACGGAACCTGGCGAGGCGGATCTTCGAGCAGCGTTATCCCCATATCGCGGATCTTGAGCTGACCCACGGTTGGCACGGCGTTACGGGCCACACAGTCATGATGCGCCAGATCGCCGGCACCCTCGGGGACGGGAACATCCACGTCAGCGCGGCCTACAACGGCCTGGGCATCATGCCGGGCCACAACAACGGCTACCTGACCGCGTGCCGGATCACTGGCCACGCCGATGACGACACGCGCTACCTCACCGGAGTATCGGGTCAGATCCCGCTCCCCGGTGAGTTCTACCGGAGCCTGATGTTCAAGCCTTTCATGAGCCTGATGACCCCGGTCTGAGCCTCACTGGTCGGGCCCAAGCAGGAGGGCTATCGCCTCCGATGAGCCCCGAGGTTCAGCCGAAACGGCTCTGGGCTTGTCACGAGCGAGGATGACGCGGCCGGAGTCGGTTCTTGACGAGCACCGGCTCGACCCTGTAGCCGTCGTCTCGCGCCAGGGCCCGCACGTTCTCTCGTCGCTGAAACTGTTACTAAAAACACGGTCGCGACAGTGTGTTATGGATATTGGTTCAAGGAGATTCTAGAGTTTGGCGCCAAGCGGGACCGATGAGGGGAGCGGGTCATCTCGAGGAGAACTCCGATCTAGGTGGAACCGGTTCTCGGGGAGAGGTGTGCTCGAGCGGGCAGGCTCTTGCGGGATCAGGCGAAGGATGTCTGATCCGAGCAGAGGGCTTCTGCCAGTCTGCGCAGACCTTCTCCGATAGAAACGGTGGGCTCATAGCCGAGGTCACGGCGGGCGGCGCCGATTTCGAACCAGTGGGCCGTCGAGAGCTGGCGTGCGACGAAGCGGGTTAAGGGGGGCTCCTTCGTGATCCTCAGGAGACCGTATACGAGCTCGGCAAGCGCGCCGATGGCATAGGCGAGCGGTGCGGGAATCTGCCGGGTGACCGGAGGCAGCCCGGCCGCTGCCAGGATTCCGTTGATGATCTCGGCCAGGGGCATCGGCTCTCCGTTGCTGATGAAGTAGGCATTTCCGGCGCAGGCGGCACCGGGTGCGAGACGATCCGCTGCCAGGATGTGGGCATCGGCGGCGTTGTCGATATAGACCGTGTCGATCAGATTGGGCCGCTTTCCGATCAGGCGAAGCCGATTCGCCCGGCCGCGGGCCAGGATGCGGGGAGTCAGATGGTTGTCGCCCGGGCCCCAGATGAGATGCGGGCGCAGGGCCACCGTGCAGAGCTTCTCGTCGTTTGCTTGGAGCACTCGCTGTTCGGCGATCGCCTTGGTCCGCGGGTAGTGTGCCGAATACTTCGTCGCATAGGGGAGCGACTCGTCACCACCCTCGATGTCCCCGCCCGCGTGGACCACACTCGGCGTGCTGGTGTACACCAGTCGCTTCACGCCGTGTGTGCGGCAGGCCGCCAGCACGTTGTCGGTCCCTACAACGTTGGTGCGGTAGTACTGCTGGTACGCTCCCCATACGCCCGGCAATGCCGCCACGTGGAAGACCCGCTCGCATCCCCGGGTAGCGGCGGCCACCGCTTCGCCATCGCAGAGATCTCCCCGACGAACGTCGACGCCGAGCTTCACGAGCTTCGGGTACTCGCCCCGCGCGAAGCTGCGCACCTGGTCGCCGCGCGCGACGAGCCGGCGCACGATGGCACCTCCGAGGAAGCCACCTCCTCCGGTGACGAGAACTCTCACGCGAGCCGCCGCGCCGCCCAGAGGGCGAGCTTCTCTCGGCCGATCTTGGCATTGTGGCGAATGTCGACCGGGAACCCGCCGTGGTAGAGAATGGTGCCGATCTCACGGGTGTGCTCGTGCTCGGCTCCCAGGGCCAGCAGCTCGCGTGTCAGCGCTTCGTCCGACCGACCCCCCTTCTCGAGTTCCACGCACAGAACCGGCCGGGTCTCCCCGCCCCGCAGTGTACCCACCAGCGCTGAGCGGTAGACCGCTGGATGTGCGTTGAAGACCGCCTCGCAGGGTACGGTAAAAAGCGTGCCCGAACTGGCTTCCACACGCTGGGTCATTCGGCCGCAGAACCACAACCGGCCCTGTTCGTCGAGCTAGCCGAGATCCCCCATGCGATGAGAGAAGCCGTCTCCCTCG
>JACZXC010000147.1 GCA_022571825.1 Myxococcales bacterium
GCACGTCCGCGATCGACCGGCCGCGATAGGCCACGCGCAGCGTCGCCTGGTTGAAGCGGCGGCCCTCGCACTCTTCGCAGCGGACGTATACGTCGGCCAGGAAGTGCATCTCGATCCTGCGCATTCCATCGCCCTGACAAGCCTCGCATCGCCCGCCCTTCAGGTTGAAGGAGAAGCGTCCCGGCTTGTATCCGTGCATGCGAGACTCGGGAAGCTGGCAGAAGAAGTGGCGGATCTCGTCGAACACCTTGATGTAGGTAACCGGGTTGCTGCGCGGGGTACGCCCGATCGGTCGCTGGTCGATGCTGATCACCTTGTCGAGCTGGGCATGGCCGAGGAGCGCGCGGTGCTTTCCAACCCGCCGGGTGGAGGCGTGGAAGCGGCGGGCGAGGGCGGGATGTAGGACGTCGTTCACCAACGTGGACTTGCCCGCTCCCGAGACACCGGTGACGGCGGTGAGTACGCCGAGGGGGAACTCGATGTCGACGTCCGCGAGGTTGTTCTCGCTCACGCCCGTGAGCTTCAGGCACCCGGTTGCCTTGCGCCGCCCGGTCGGGACTTCGATGCGCCGGCGGCCGGCGAGGTACGCCCCCGTCAGGGAACGCTTGTTGCGCTCGAGGCTCTTCGGCGTGCCGGCATGAACGATCCGCCCCCCGGCGACGCCTGCGCCGGGTCCAAAGTCGATCACCCAGTCCGCGCTGCGGATCGTCTCCTCGTCGTGTTCGACGACCACCACGGTGTTGCCGATGTCGCGCATCCGCTCGAGGGTCGAGAGGAGCCGTCGATTGTCTCGTTGGTGCAAGCCGATGGAGGGTTCGTCGAGGATGTAGATCACCCCGGTGAGCTCGGACCCGACCTGACTGGCCAGACGGATGCGCTGGGCTTCGCCGCCCGAAAGGCTGGGGCCGGCGCGGTCGAGGGAGAGGTATCCGAGCCCGACGGAGCCCAGGAAGTCGAGACGACCCCGGATCTCCTTGAGGACCTCGGCGGCGATCTGTCGGGCGGATCCCGTCAGCTTCAGTTGACCGAAGAAGCAGCGCGCCTCTTCCACGGTCAGGGCCGAGACCTCGACGATGCTGCGGTGACCGGTACCTTCGCCCAGCCGTACCGCCGCGCTCTCGGGCCGAAGTCTCTGACCGCGGCAGGTCGAGCAACGGGCATCGCCGAAGAACTGCCCCAGCCATCGCTTGGCGCGTTCCGAGCTCGTCTGCTTGAAGCGCCGCATGAGCCGCGGGATGACGCCTTCCCATTCGAGGTCGAAGGTTCCCCGTCCGGTTTTTCCCGCCCACTTGACCTTGAATCGACGTTCGCCCGAGCCGTAGAGCAGGATCTCTCGCTGACGTCGGGGCAGCTTTCGCCACGGCCGATCCATGTCGACTCCGAGCTGGGCGCAGATCTGACCGCGGAAGCCGTGGACCCAGCCCGTTTTCTCCGAGACGCCGGGTCCCCAGGACTGGATCGCGCCCTGGTCCAGGGAGAGGCGGTCGTTGGGTATCACCAGCTCGGGGTCGATCTCGACCCGGGTGCCCAACCCGTTGCAGTCCACGCACATGCCCTGGGGGCTGTTGAAGGAGAAGCTCTGGGGCGTGAGTTCCGGGAACGAAAGGTTGCAGTGGCTGCACGCCATCTTCTCGGAGAACACCCGGTCGGGGGCCTTCGGCGTCGAGACGATCAACTGGCCCTGCCCGACCTTCAGCGCTGACTCCACCGATTCGGTGACACGGCTTCGAGCTCCCTTGCCGACGACGACCCGGTCGATCACGGCCTCGACCGTGTGTCGGCGTCGCTTATCGAGAGCCTCCAGATCCTCGGTCAAGACGATCTCGCCCTCCACGCGCAGCCGGACGAAGCCGGCGCGCAAGGCTTCGGCGATGAGTTCGCGGTGTTCACCCTTCCGGTTCACCAACAGTGGAGCCAGAATCACGAGCCGCGTTCCCGCCCGGGCCGTCAGCAGCTCGCGGGCGATCTGTTGGGCCGTCTGGCTCTTCACGGTCTGGCCGCAGCGGTGACAGCACTGGGTGCCGACCCGGGCATAGAGAACCCGCAGGTAATCGGAGATCTCGGTGATGGTTCCGACTGTCGAGCGGGGGTTCGAACCGGTGGTCTTCTGCTCGATGGAGATGGTGGGGGACAGGCCCCGGATGGTGTCGTACTGGGGCTTTTCCATCTGCCCCAGGAACTGTCGTGCGTAGGCCGAGAGCGACTCGACGTAGCGACGCTGGCCCTCGGCGTAGAGCGTGTCGAAGGCCAGCGACGATTTCCCCGAACCCGAGACGCCGGTGAGGACGACGAGCTTCTTCTTGGGGATCCGAACGTCGATCGAGCGGAGATTGTGTTCCCGGGCGCCTCGGATGAGAACGTGATCGAGCTCCATCGGCGACGTCGGCCCGTAGATCTATCCTTCCAGGAGCTTTCGGATCTTGAGCAGGAGAGCCGTCGGAAGAAAGGGCTTGTGCAGGAAGCCGGCCAGATCGCGGCCGGCGAACTGCTGGCTGAGGCTCTCCTCGGAGTAACCGCTCACCAGAACGATTTTCGCATCGGATCGAATCTGGCGAAGCTGATCGAAGACTTCTACGCCGCTCAACCCCGCCATGGTCCGATCGAGCAGCACCGCGCCGATTTCGTCGACGTGGTCTCGGAAAGTCGATACGGCCTCGCGCCCGTCTCTTGCGATCAACACCCGCAGCCCTGCTCGTTCCAGGGTTTCCCGGGTCAAGTCACGCACGCCGCCGTCATCGTCCACCACCAGGACAGTACCGCTCCCTTGCCAGTTCTCGATGCCGCTGGTCTCCGGCCGTTGGCTGGGCGAGCTGCGCTCCGAGCGCGGGAGCAAGATCCGGAAACGCGTTCCCAGGTCGGGAACACTCTCGAGCTCGATGGCTCCCTCGTGTGACCGCACGATGCCGAGCACAGCGGCCAGTCCGAGACCGCGCCCCGTGAACTTGGTCGTGTAGAAGGGGTCGAAGATCCTGGCGCGGGTGTCGGCATCCATCCCGCAGCCGGTGTCCGCTACCTCGAAATAGACGTAGGTCCCCTCGCGAAGGTCGTCGCGCGGAATCGTATTGGACAGGTAGGTGCGGTCCGCCTCGATCACGCCGGTCCGAATCGTGATCCGGCCGTTTCCATCGCCGATCGCCTCCGAGGCATTGGTAATCAGATTCATCACCACCTGACTCAGCTGGGCCGCGTCGGCCTCGATCGGGGGCAGATCGTCGCTGAGTTCGTAGAGAATCTCCGCTTTCTGCGAGACCCCGCTCTCCAGGAGCTGGCCCATCTCTTCCACGAGCTTCGAGAGGTTCAGCACCTCGACCAAGAGGGATTCCTTGCCCGCGTAGGCGAGCATCTGGTTGGTCAGGGCCGCCGCCCGGTGGGCCGCCTTCTGGATCATCTGGATCCGGTTGCGGGCGACGGAATCCCGGGGCAGATCCATGAGAGCGAGGGTCGCGCCTCCCAGGATCGGGGTCAGCAGGTTGTTGAAGTCATGGGCGATTCCGCCCGCCATGATGCCGAGACTCTCGAGCTTCTGCGCCTGCTGCATCTGGTGCTCGAGCTCCCGCCGCTGCGTCTCCGCCAGCCGTCGGTCGGTGATGTCCCGGCTCACGGTAATGAAGTGCACCTCGCCGCTGGCGGTCTGGTACGGAAAACCAACCCCTTCGAACCACCGCCAGGATCCGTCCCGGTGTCGGACCCGGTAGGGCTTGCTCGTCCAGGGCGCCCTCGCCTCGACGCCCTCCAGAAACACGGATACGGAGCGCTCGACGTCGTCGGGATGTATCAGGGTAAAGGGCGTCGTGCCCACCACTTTCTCGGGCTCGTAGCCGAGGATGCTTTTGCACGTGGAGCTCACGTAGACGAGCCGGCCCTCGCTGTCCATCTCCGAGATCAGGTCCCGGCTGGCCTCGGCGACCGCGCGGTATCGCTCCTCGCTCTCGTGCAGCTCGCTCTGGGCCTGCACGCGATCGGACACGTCGCGAGAGATGATGACCACGCGCAGGGATCCATCGCTGCGCTGATAGGTCTTGGCGGTGGTCTCGAACCACCCCCAGCTTCCGTCCCCACCCCGCATGCGGAGCAGAACGTGGCCGCGGCCACGGCGGATCACGTTCTCCTGAAAGCGCTTCATGAACCCCGCGCGGTCGTCCGGGTGAATGTTCTCGATCATTCCGGACTCGCCGATGGACCGGCCGATCAGCTGCGCGGGTTCCCGCCCGAAGATCTTCTGACTGTTGGGGCTCACGAAGAGAAAGCGGCCATCGGCGTCGAGCTCGGCGATGAAGTCGTGGGCGTTCTCGGCGATGGCCCGGAAGCGGTCCTCGCTGTCCCGGAGCGCATCGCCGGCGAGCTTCATCTCGGTGATGTCCCGTGCGAAGGCGACGATCCGCACTTCTCCGTCGTCGCGCCGGTAGGTGCTGGTGGTTCCCTCGAGCCAGACCCAGTGTCCCGATTTGTGCCGGGCCCGGTAGACGTACCGGGCGTCCTGCTGGGTCGCGACGACCTTGCTCAGAGCCTCCGCCATGTGGGGCTGATCTTCCGGGTGGACCCAGGAAAGGCCGGGGCGCCCCTGAACCTCTTCCGCCGTGTAGCCCAGGATCTCGTTCACCGTGGGGCTCACGTAGGCCATCAGGCCCGCGGAATCGATCTCGGAGACCATGGCCCGCATGCTCTCGAGAATCCGGCCGTATTGCTCGGCACCGCCCTGGCGTTGGGAGGGGGGGACTTCGACCTGGACGGGTTTCGAAGCGGCTCGGACACGCTGGCGGAGCTCGCGGAGCTCGGCGATGAGCGCGGCCTTGGTTTTTCTCGCATCCCGCATGCGGCGTTCCCCACGCCCGGGGCGGGGGCCCGGCCGCCCGCGGACCCCACCGATATACGCTACCCCTCGGGGTGCCGACAACTGAAACTTTTTGGTGTGAATCCGCTAGCTTTGGAGGGCTTCCCGTACCTTGCGGATCAGCATCCTGGGCAGAAACGGCTTGTGGAGGAAGCCCGCCAGGCCCTTGCCGACGAAGGATTCCCGGGTGCTCGCTTCGGAATAGCCGCTGACCAGCACAATCCGAACGTCGGGCCGGATTTTCCGAAGCCGTTCGAGGGTCTCCTCGCCGCTCATGGCCGGCATGGTGCGATCGAGGAGCACCAGCTGGATCTCGTCGGCGCGGAGCCGGAAGATCTCGATGGCCTCCGGTGCATCGGTCACCCGGATGACATCGAAGCCGGCTCGTTCAAGGGTCTCGCTGCCGACCTCCAATACACTCTCGTCGTCATCGACCATCAGGACCGTTCCACTTCCCCGCCACTCAAAATCGTCGTTGTCCGGGTCGTCGGTTGTGATCGCCGGCTCTTGGGCAACCGGAAAGAGGACGCGGAAGCGCGTGCCGGCCCCGGGCTCCGTCTCGATTTCGATCGCTCCCCGGTGGGTCCGAACGATTCCCAGGACGGCGGCGAGGCCCAGTCCGCGTCCGGTGAACTTCGTGGTGTAGAACGGATCGAAGATGCGCGCGCGCGTCTCGGGATCGATGCCGCAACCGTTGTCGCTCACTTCCAGGGTGACGTAGGTGCCCTCGGCGAGTCCGTCACCCAGAAACGCCTGGGAGAGGGTGGTGCGATTCGCCTCGACGGTGCCGGTGCGGATGACGATTCGCCCGGTGTCTTCGCCGAGGGCCTCGGATGCGTTGGTGATCAGGCTCATGGCCATCTGGCTCAGCTGGGCCGCATCGGCCTCGATGGCGGGGAGGTCCCGGCCGAGGTCGTACTCGAGGACGGCCTTGCGCGTGGTCGCACTCTCGATGAGTTGGGCCATTTCGCGAATGATCCGCGAGATGTCGAGGCGCTCGGGGCGGAGCGACTCGGTCCCGGCATAGGCCAGCATCTGGCCGGTCAGGGTCGCCGCCCGGTGGGCCGCGTTCACGATCCGGTCGAGCCGCTGCCGCAGCGGAGACTCGGTTGGCAGGTCCATCAGTGCGAGGCTGGCTTCGCCCAGGATCGGGGTGAGCAGGTTATTGAAGTCGTGAGCGATGCCTCCGGCCATGACACCCAAGCTCTCCAGCTTCTGGGCGTGCTGCATCCGGTCCTCGAGCCTGCGGCGATCCTCTTCCTCTCGGCGAGCCTCCGTGATGTCGTGGGAAACGGCGACCATGTGAATCGACTCGTCGTCGGCTCGGTAGTTGACACCGCTGGACTCGAACCATCGGTAGCTGCCGTCGCGATGGCGAACGCGGAACGAAATCGGCTTCACTGGCCCGACCGATTTCATCACCCGGAGGAATGCCGCGACGGCGTCCTCGATGTCCTCGGGGTGCAGGTTGGAGACGCGAAGGGTGCCGAGCATCTCCTCCGGCGCGTAGCCCAGCAGCTCCCGGCAATTGGGGCTGGCGTAGATTAGGTGACCGTCGGCATCGAGTTCCGTGACGAGATAGTGGCTGGTCTCGGCCAGCGCGCGGAAGCGCTCTTCGCTCTGACGCAGCCGCTGCTCCGCCTCCATCCGTTCGGTCACGTCGCGAACGATGTTGACGTGGCGAGTCTCCCCGTCTTCGGTCTGGTAGCGCTTCACGGCGGATTCGAACCAGCGCCAGCGACCATCGGGGTGGAGATAACGACTCGCGAACTGTCCCCTCCCGGTGGCCCGGATCGTGCCCCGGAAGATCTCGACGATCTCCCGGATGTCCGCGGGGTCGATGTTCTGGTCGATTCCACTCTCAAAGATCGTCTTGCCCAGCAGCTCCTCGGCGGGCTTGCCGATGAACTCTTCGCAATTGGGACTGACGAACAAGTGGCGTCCCCGGTCGTCCAGCTCGAGGATCAGGTCCGACGCGTTCTCCGCGAGGGCTCGATACCGGGCCTCGCTGCGATGCAGGGCCTGACTCGTGTGCTTCAGCTCCGTGACATCATGGGAGAGCGCGATGACGTGGGTTTCCCCGTCGCTGACTCGATAGCTGGTGAAGGTGGTTTCGAGCCAGAGCCAGCGTCCGTCCTTGTGGCGTGCGCGGTAGATGCTCTTCTGACTCTGACCGGATTCAACCAGCTTCTGGTACATCTCCTCGACCTGGCCCCGGTCGTCCTCGTGAATCCAGTCGGCGTTATCTGCGGCGAGAACTTCGGCCGGGTCGTATCCCAGC
>JACZXC010000148.1 GCA_022571825.1 Myxococcales bacterium
GTCGAAGCCGTAGCCGAACACCCCTCCGTTGAGCACCGGGCGTTCCAGGATCCGCTCCAGGTGGGCGGGCCAGGTGTCTCGATCGCCGACCTCGTCGCCGAACGTGAAGGAGTCGCCGACGGCGAGGATGGGTGAGCCGTGGACGGGGTCACGTCGCCCGTTGCTGCGGATGCCCGACGCGGTGATCGTGAGCATCGCACCCGAGTGCCATTTCCGCTTCGCGCGCGGGGTCGGAACGTAGCCGAGCAGTGGATCGTGACTGGTCGGATAGCTCGATTCGTGTAGCTCGAGAGTGGTCTGGGGTTCGGCGGGAAGTGAGAACATCGCCCCGCGCAAGGCTCGTACCACCAGCTCCATCGAGACCACGCCCACGCCGATCCCCATCGAAACGGTGAGGGAAATCAACAGCGCGTCCTTCGCCCGGGACATGAAGAGCCCCAGTTTGGCATGAATCGAACTAGAATGGGGGAGCAGTCGAGGGGAGCGGATCCCGTGCAGAAGCGCAGACGCGAATTCGGGCGGTGGGCTGCGGCCTCCGCGCTGGTTGCGGCGGTGGGATTCTACTACCGGGTGACCTGGGGCGACCTATCGGGCTTCGTGGGCGCCATCGACGCCATTCCGGTCCTGTTCGCCGACTTCTTTCTGCACTTCCTGCCCGCCGGTCAGCAGATGCTTGCGGAGCACCGGCCGGGCCCTCTCTTCGTTTATTCGCCGACCTTCGCACTGAGCCGCGCTCTCCTGACCGCCGTGCCGACCGAGCTGGAGGCCTTCCCGTGCGTCGCCTTCGAGATCAGCGCCTCCCTGGCTCTGTTGGCTGTCTCGCTCTGGATTCTGCGATCGGATCACCCCGCCTTCGGTCCTCTCTGCGTCGTGGGCTTCATCACCTCGTTCCCGATTCTGCACAACTTCGGTTGGGGGCAGGTCAGCGTTCCCCTCACGCTGTGCGTGTTACTCGGCTACACCTGCCATGATCGAGGCTGGATCGCGGCGGCGGCGGGGCTCCTCGCCTACGCCATCGCTATCAAGTACTACGTCGCGATTTTTCTGGTGTACTTCCTGTTTCGGCGTGACCTGCCTTTTCTGGCCTGGTGTCTCGCGGCATCGGTATTGCTCATGGTCGCCCTTCCGGCCGCGGTGATGGGGCTCGAGACCACACTGGAGTACTACGAGACGACGCGCCATACGCTTTCGCTTCTCGGACCGCGAATTTCTCGCGACCTCAACTCGCAGTATCTGCCGCACCTGGCGACGCGACTGTTCCGCGCGGCCCCAGCCGAGCGAGACTGGATCTTCGAGGCTGCCCGGCTCCTGGGCTATGGCGTCGTCGCCAGCAACCTCGCGATTCTGTGGATCGGAATTCGGCGCGCTCTACCCGGCGCCGGCACCCTCAGCTTCGTCGTGCTGAGCCTGTCCATTCCCTTCTTTGCTCCGACCTCGTGGCCCCACTACTTCAGCTATCTCCCCTTCTGTCAGGGCTTTCTGGCGCTGTCCGTTCCGCGGGAGCCGACTGCGGGGCGCCGGGTGGTGCTGGCCTCGACGGTTCTGCTATCGGTCCTGCTCTCCAACGTGATTTTCTTCAACCTGTGGGGTGACTGGCGCGCGTACGCGGCTGGTGGAACCCTCTTCGTTTCGAATTTTCTGCTGCTCATCGGCGTCTACGCGACAGTCTTGCCCCAGCTGGCCGGCTCGTCTGGCCGCCCGCCGACAACTAACCAAGAAGCTCGATGACTTCGGAATTCTCGGGAAAGCGGCCCTGGTCGTGCTTCGAGAATATCAGCTTGCCATCAGCGACCACGTTGAACACACCATTGTCGCCCTTGATCAGTTTTGCGTCGATGCCCAGCTCATCCGAGATCTCGGCCGCCAGACTGGTGGCCTGGGGGTGATAGTTTCAGCGAACGCAGTAGGTGATTTCGATCTCCATCGATTCCATCCTTGGGAGGCGATTGCCCTCGTCTAGACTCTGGGGGTCTGGAGAACAGGCTACCCGGAGTTCCGGCCGACGCCAATCACTCTTCGCCTCTCCTGGGCCTGTTATCCTTCTATCCGTCTATCGTTCGACTTGGAGGCGAGGGCGTGAAACGCAACCGTTGACGCGAGTCGCGATCTATCGACGAGATCTGAAGGCCTCGGTCGAGCGCGTGTGGGAGAACGTTCTCGACTGGCACCTTCTGGAGCTCGTCATCGACCGAGCCCGACTCGAGTACGTGGCGCGCACTCTCGAGGGACCGGGGGCGAAGACCGAGATCTGGACTCGCCTCGAGCCGCGTCGCCTCCGATCGAGGGCGGGTGTGTGCGTTGCCCCTGGCACGGCTACCGATTCGATCTCTACACGGGCGAAAGCGCGGATGGGCGCGGCCTTCGACTCGCACCCGCCCCCGACGTGCAGATCGACGCCGATCAGGGGAGGGTGCGTCTGGGTTGGGCCGGTGTTCGCCAGCCAGAACGCCGCCTGCGCAGGGCCGTAAGGAGCGGCAGCAAGAACGCCAGCTCGAAGCCCAGGCCGCAGCCCGGCGTCTTCTCCCAGTAGGGCCAGCTCAACGAGCAGACGGGGTCGTCGAAATCGATCAGGCCGTCTCCGTCGTTGTCGATGCCGTCGTCGCATCTGGGATCTTCCGGGAAGGTGCTCGGGAAGGGGCAGCCTGGGTCATCCGTATCGATCAATCCATCGCGATCGTTGTCGAGACCGTCTTCGCAATCGAGAACGGCGTCGAGGTCCGGCTTCAACACGAATAGCCCCCGATCGATGTCGCTCACCACGACGATCCCGCTGTCAAAGAACGGGTACACACCCCAGGCCCCCGCGAAGTTCGGGTTGTCGGCTTCCGGGGCCGTGTCGAAATAGGCGACCTCTCCCATCTCGGCCAGGTCCAGATTGCCAAGGCGCAGGATGCGCAGCCCGCTGCGATAGTTGGCCTGGAATACGTGATTTCCACGAACGTACTGGTTGTGATCAATGGCGGCCGTGACCCCGGTGTGGTGGCCGACCAGGAACGGCGCATCCAGATCCGACAGGTCCCAGACGTAGGTCCGCGAGCCGTGGCCATTGCGCACTTCGTCGAGCTCGTCGCCCAGAAGGAAGTACCGGTGATCTTCCGTGAGCCACCCCTGGTGGGTGTACTCGTGGTCATAGCCGGTTCGCGAGAGCAGGAGTGGATTCGATTTGTCCGTGACGTCCACGATGGTGACGGTGTCTAGGTTGGAGCTGAAACAGACCTCCCGGCCTCGATGCTCGACGTCGGGCCCGGCGTAAACCACGCACTGTGTGTCGTGGGTGTAGCCGTCGCCGCTGTAGCAGCCTGCGAAGCTGGGGTTCGCGGGGTCGACGAGGTCGATCATGTGCAGCCCACCCGAACAGGTGGCGCTTCCCACGACGTAGGCGAATCCAGTGTCCTCGTCGATCGCGATGTTGTGAGCGGCGCCGAACTCGAGGTAGTTGGCGTCGCTCGTGAACGTGACCGGCGGGCTGGTGACCGAGGCCAACTGGCGCAGATCCAGCACCTGCATGCCGTGGCCCGGGGCCTCGCTCACGATGAACGCGTGGTCCGCGTAGACCTTGATATCTCGCCAGACGGACTCGGAGGTCGACGACGGCAGGGTTCCCACGATTACCGGATGGTGCGGGCTGCTCAGATCCACGACGGCGGTGCCGACGGACACGCCCAGGAGGGCGTACTCGACACCGGTGATCGGATCGGTCCACCCCCAGATGTCGTTCGCGCGGCTGGAGCCGAAAAAACCGAGGGAAACGTGGGCCAGTAGTTCGACGTTGCTGCAGGCGAATTCGTTGGCCGTGCCGCCTTCACACGGCGCGTTGGGGTGCCCACGGGCGGCCGAAGCGCCCAGGCAGACGACACACCAGGCGGCCAGCAGACGGGCCTTCACCGGATCTTTCTACCGCCGCCCGCACGCCCGGTCAATCGGCGCCGCGCCTCAACGATATGCGCCCCTACGAAGGTGGCTGTGCCACCTTCGTAGGGGCCGCTTCCGGGTGGGTCCTTTCTGAACCCCATGTCGACGCCCTCGTCGTCACCAGGAAGAGCCGCCGCACACGCGGGTACGCGACCGACTAGGGAGACGGTGAGTTGGCGCCGGAGGCGACTACGCTCGACTCGGTGCCGGGGCGGTGCCCTGTCTTGGGTGCGACTGGTCGAGCCTGTCCGAGCGCCTGTCCCTGTGGGTTGGCCATCTCGCAGCTCCCGTCATCCACCCACGAGATTGTGAGACTTTGCCTCAAAATTTAGAAATCTTTTTCCGCGTTTTGGTAATTTTTTACCACAATTTTCCATTTACCCTGGGTGGTTTTTCCCACTATTGGGGGTGGTGCACACCGCAGAAGCCTCCGCACGGTGGGCGTGATTCTTGCTGTAAGACCTCTTGCGGACGTTCGGAGTGGGCAGTCTTGAGTTGACTTGGGCTTGGAACATGCTGATCGGGAGAGAGGATCTGATGTTGCAAACGATGCGATTGTGGCCGGCGCTGTAGCTCTACGCGGAGCAGTGCCCACTTCACGTCCGGCCGGCCTCGCTGGATTCACCCGTTGCCTGCAACACTGGGAAGTTCTTGCGCGTCCAGAGGTGGCGCCGGTGGGAATGATCCGCTTCGTGGTGCCGTGTCGGGACTGGGCCCGCCACGTGCGACCCGCAGATTTCCACGCCGGCGTCGGGGGCCTCCGAATGCGCATCCCCGGCCGCCGCGCGCGCCGCGACCACGGTGCGCCGCCGCGGCCGGGGACACTCCCGGGCTCGGGTGTTCGCGGAGCCGATTCGATCGATGCCTCCGCCGCGGGTACCGAACCGCGATCGCCTCAAGCGCGGGTTCGAGCCAAAGGCGCAGACCGCGTTAGCTTTACCGCGTGGAGGAACCCCCGGCTGCGCTGACGTTGGTGTTGGCCTTGGCGGTGGGCATCGTCTCTCAGGTCGTCGCCCGGCACCTTCGCGTTCCGGGAATCGTGCTGCTGCTGCTCGCTGGGGTCTTGCTCGGGCCGGATGGGCTGGTCTCGAGCTGGCCGCGGTGCTGCGGGGGTCCGGCACGTCCGTCGTGTTCTTGGACTCGAATCCCCGCAACTGCCGTCGGGCCGAAGAAGCCGGATTCCCCGTGGTCTTCGGCGATGGGGTGCAGGAACGGACCCTTTTGCGGGCGCGTCCCCAGACTGTCGGTACGGCGATCGGTCTGACGCCCAACCAGATGGTCAACAGTGTCTTCGTGAGCCGAGCGCGGGAGTGGGGAGGCCCTCAGGAGTGCGAGATGGGAGCCCCAGCCGGAGGGCGAGGCTCGCTGATGTGCACCTCGGGCTCCAAGTAGATCATCAGCGCCAGGGGAACCACCTCGCGCACCCGCGCCTCCAAATCGTTGATGGCGGCGGCGACCTCAACAAACCCGAGCTCGGAATCGAGCTCGATCTTGGCTGCGACGAGCAGCTCGTCGGGTCCGAGGTGGAGTGTGCGCAGGTGGATCAGTCGCCGAACCTGCACCCCGGCTTGGATGACCCTGCGAATCGCGGCCACGTGACTCGGCGATGCCCCCTCGCCGATCAGGAGGCTCTTCATCTCGCTGGCCAGAACCACCGCGATTGCACCGAGCAGCCCGCCGATGGCGATGGTTGCCAGGGAGTCGTAGCGCGCGTCGTCGAAGGCGATGCTGAGACTGAGCCCGATCAGAGCGAAGCTCAGGCCCGACAGCGCGCCCAGATCTTCCAGGAGTACGACCGGTAGCTCCGGGCTCTTGGCGTGCCGTACGAAGGCCCACCAGCTCTTCTCGCCCCGCTCCCGGTTCGCCTCCCGGACCGCGGTGCGCAGCGACCAGGATTCGAGAGCCATGGCCATCAACAAGACGGCGACGGCCCAGCCGGGCGAGTCCAGGGTGTGCGGCTGCTGGAGCTTGGCGATGCCCTCGGAGACGGCGAAGACCGACCCGAGCGAGAACAGGACGAGAGCGACGATGAAGGACCAGAAATATCGCTCGCTTCCGTATCCGAACGGATGCTCCGCATCCGGCGCACGGCGCGCCCGAGCCGCTCCCAGGAACAGAAGGCCCTGGTTTCCGGTGTCCGCCAGGGAGTGGACGGACTCGGCGAGCATCGTGCTCGCGCCGGTGACCAGAAACGCCGCGAATTTCGCCAGAGCGATCACCAGGTTGGCCAGGAAGGCGGCCGCAACGGCTCGTCGATTCCCCTCGGTCACGCGCGTAGAATAGCGATGAGACCCGCCAAGCTCCTGGGAGGACCCCCCGTGAAGTTCGGAATGCTCTACCTGTTCGAGAGCCCCATGGGCCGCAGCGAGGAGCTGATGGTCCATGAGCAGATGGACCTCATGGAGGCAGCCGAGGCGATGGAATTCGACTCGGTCTGGCCCGCGGAACACCACTTCTCTGAATATGGTTTCTGTGCCTCACCTGCCCTGACCCTGGCGGTCCTCGCGCGCCGGACCCGGCGTATCCGGCTCGGCACCGGCGTCGTGGTGTTGCCCTTCAACCATCCGCTCCGCGTGGCCGAGGACTTCGCGATGCTCGACCTGCTCTCGGGTGGGCGGGTCGATCTGGGCGTGGGGCGCGGATACCAGCCGACGGAGTTTCAGGGTTACGGAGTCGATCCGGCTCGGAGTCGGGAGCTCTTCGACGAGTCGATCGAGATCATTCAACGCGCCTGGACCCAGGAGCGCCTGAATTTCGCCGGGAAGCACTTCCGTTTCGAAGACGTCGAAGTCCGACCGAAGCCCCTGCAGAGACCGCATCCGCCCATCTGGCTCGCGGCACTGTCCGAGGCGAGCTACGAGAAGGCGGGGCGTCTGGGCTTCAACCTGCTCTGCTCACCGGTCTTCGGCGGCTCCCTGCCCGCGGCCAGGGATCACATCGCACGCTATCGGGAGTCTCTCGAACGTCACGGCCACGATTCGTCGACGAGACAGGTGGGCGCCCTCGTCATGACCTTCGTGGGTGAGTCCCAGGAGATGGCGCGGAAACGATTTGCAGACCCGGTGCTCTGGTATTTCCGGACCTTCGGAAAGTTCGTGGCCCCTAAACTGGGTCAGCCGCCGATCGAGACCTACGAGGGGTACACGGCGATCCGCGACATGGCGAGCGCCGTCGAATGGGATCAGCTT
>JACZXC010000149.1 GCA_022571825.1 Myxococcales bacterium
CCGCTGGTGCGTTCGCCACTCGTCCGCCGACGCCGGGGTTCGCGACACCAGCCACGAAACCGGGCTGCTCGCGCTCCAGGGACCCGCGAGCGCCGAGGTGCTGAGCCGGGCCGCGGGGACCGGGGTGACCGGGATCCGCCGCTACGGCTTCGATCGCTTCGACGTCGCGGGCCGTCCGGCCCTCGTGTCACGGACCGGCTATACGGGCTCGGACGGATTCGAGATCTACCTGGGGGTGGGGGACATCAAGCGGGTCTTCGAGGCCCTCCTGGACGAGGGCAAGCCGTGCGGCCTCGTCCCGGTCGGTCTCGGGGCCCGGGACACCCTGCGACTGGAGGCGGCCATGCCCCTGTACGGCCACGAGCTCGACGAGTCGACGAGTCCCCTCGAGGCCGGCCTGGGCCGATTCGTCAAGCTCGATGTCGGAGGATTCATCGGCGACGAGGCCATCGCCAGACGCCGCGACGCCGGCTCCACACGCAGTCTGATCGGGTTCGTGATGGAGGGCCGCGGCATCGCCCGGGCCGGCTACCCAATCTTGAGCCGCGGGCGCGCCGCCGGTCAGGTGACCTCGGGGGCTCCCTCCCCCACCCTCGGAACGTGCATCGGGTTGGCCTACGTTTCACCGGATTGCGCAGCCGTCGGCACCGCCTTGGACATCGTGATCCGGGGCCGCACGACGCCCGCGTTCGTAACCGAGACTCCGTTCGTCAAAGCCGCGGCCCGTCCCCCCGGAAACGCCACGCGCTAGTCGGTCGCGGCGGACCCAGGAGTGCGAGGCGAGGAGGGCCGCCATTGGGCGATGTGGAGATACCCAGCGATCTGCGCTTCACCCTCGATGACGAGTGGGCTCGCCACGACGACGGGCGCGTGGTGATCGGCATTACCGACTACGCCCAGCAGCAGCTCGGCGACATCGTGTTCGTGGAGCTTCCGGAGGCCGACACGGCCGTGACCCAGGGCAAACCCTTCGGCGTCATCGAATCGGTAAAGGCCGTCTCCGACCTCAACGCCCCGATCTCCGGCAAGATCGTCGAGGTGAACCAGACGTTGATCGACAGACCCGAGACCGTGAACGAGGACTGCTACGGCGATGGGTGGCTCTGCGTGATCTCGCCAGCCGCCGAAGTCGAGCTCGAGGGCCTGCTCGACGCCGCGGCGTACCGCAGGCACGTCGACGAGCGCAGCGAGCCGGAATCGTAGGTGCGATACATCCCGCAGACGCCCGAGGATATCGAGCGGATGCTGACAGCGATCGGCGTCGCGTCGGTAGACGATCTCTTCTCGAGCGTGGCCGCCCAGGACCGGCTGCACCGGTCACTCGATATCCCCGCAGCCGCAAGCGAGCAGGAAGTGCTGGCGGAGCTCGCCGCGCTGGCCGGACGCAACGCGAACACGGAGTCTACGAATGGTTCCTCGGCGCGGGCACCTATCCCCACTTCATTCCCAGCGCGATCGATGCGATCGCCTCGCGCTCCGAGTTCACCACGTCCTATACGCCCTATCAGGCCGAAATCAGTCAGGGCACCCTACAGGCCATCTTCGAATGGCAGACCATGGTCTGCGAGCTCACGGGACTCGACGTCGCCAACGCATCGCTCTACGACGGCGCCTCCGCAACCGCCGAGGCGGTACTCATGAGCATGCGCATCACCCGCCGTTCCCGCGTGATCCTGGCCCGGGGAGTGCATCCTCATTACCGCGAAGTGGTCCGGACCTACCTCAGTGGCATCGAGGCCGAGATCGTCGAGCACGGTCGCGACGAAGATGGGCGCACGTCGCCCATCGGAGCCGGCGTAGACGACACTACTGCGTGTCTTGTGGTCCAGCAGCCGAACTTCCTCGGAGCGATCGAAGACCTGAAGCTCTTTGCCGACGCGGCGCACGGCGCGGGCGCCCTCTTGCTGGTGGTGGTGGCCGAAGCACTCTCCCTGGCACTGCTGCGGGCGCCGGGCGCCCTGGGAGCGGATCTCGTCTGCGGCGAGGCCCAGAGTTTCGGCGTGCCCATGTCCATCGGCGGTCCGCATTTGGGGTTTCTCGCCGCACGGCAGCGCCACGTGCGCCAGCTACCCGGGCGCCTCGTCGGCCAGACCGTCGACACCGAAAACCGCCGCGGATTCGTCCTCACCCTGGCCACACGCGAGCAGCACATCCGCCGCGAGCACGCCACGTCGAACATCTGCACCAACCAGGGCCTGTGCCTGCTGATGGCGACGATCTACCTCGCGCTGCTCGGACGCCGGGGCCTTCGGCGTCTGGCGGAGATCAACCTCGCCAAGGCCGAGTACGCCAAGGCCCGGGTCCGCTCGACACCGGGGCTTACGCTGCCCCTGGCGGCGCCAACCTTCAACGAATTCGTCGTCGGCGTTCGGGGAAAATCGTCCGAAGCCCTGGGCCGCGGCCTGGACGCGGGGATCGTCGCCGGGCTCGACATGACGCCGATGGAGCCCGATCTCGGACCGGCGGTCCTCGTCTGTACCACGGAGTGCGCGAGCCGAGCCGCCATCGACCGGCTCGTGGCGGCGTTGGCGGGACCGACATGAGCGGATCGGATTCGCGCCACAGCGTGGGCAACGTCGCCACGGGCTTCAGCTATGAGGAGCCGCTGCTCTTTGAGCACAGTCGGCCGGGCCGCGTGGGCGCCGACCTGCCGCGCCTGGACGTTCCCGAGGTGGATCCCGGAAAGGTGCTGGGAGAGGCGGCGTTGCGCGACGACCTGGCGACCCTGCCCGAACTCTCCGAGATCGACGTCGTTCGACACTTCACGCGGCTCTCCACCTGGAACGCATCGGTCGACCTGGGGCTCTACCCCCTGGGCTCGTGCACAATGAAGTACAACCCGAAATTGAACGAGCGGGTGGCCCGCCTCGCCGGATTCGGTTCGGCGCATCCACTCCAGCCACCCAAACTACTCCAGGGCTTCCTGCACCTGGCCTACCAGCTCGAGCGACACCTGGCCGAAATCAGTGGCATGGACCGCGTGAGTCTTCAGCCCGCAGCGGGGGCCCAGGGCGAGCTGGCGGGGATCATGATGATTCGCGCGTACTTCCAGCATCGGGGGGAGTCGCGTTCGCGGATTCTCGTCCCGGATTCCGCCCACGGCACGAATCCCGCGAGCGCCGCTCTGAACGGCTACGAGGTGATCTCCGTGCCCTCGGGAGACGACGGCATCCTTCACCCCGAGGCGATCGAGGCGGCGATGACACCCGACGTGGCCGCCCTGATGATCACGAATCCCAATACCCTGGGACTGTTCGAATCCCACGTGCCCCGCATCGCCGAAATCGTTCACGCTCAGGGAGGACTCGTGTACGGCGACGGTGCCAATCTCAACCCGCTGATGGGCATCGCCCGTCCCGGGGATCTCGGCACCGACGTCATGCACTTCAACCTGCACAAGACCTTTTCGACGCCCCACGGAGGCGGCGGGCCCGGTTCGGGTCCCGTCGGCGTGAAGAACATTCTCGTCCCCTTCCTCCCCACACCGGTGATTACCCGGCGCAATGGCGGGGTCGAAGCCGAGTACGACCTCGATTACGAGTTCCCGCACTCCATCGGCCGCCTGCACGCCCACTACGGGAACGTGGGCATGATGATCCGGGCCTACGCCTACCTCCGCTCCCTGGGTCCGGACGGACTGCGCCGCTGCGCCGAGATGGCGGTGCTGAACGCGAATTACCTGCTCTCGCGGCTGCGTGGGGCCTACCACGTCCCCTACGACCGCCCGGTCATGCACGAATGCGTGCTCTCGGATCACCACCTGGCACAAACGGGTGTGACGACCCTGGACATCGCCAAGCGATTGATCGATTACGGCTACCACCCTCCGACGATCTACTTCCCGCTGATCGTCCACGGCGCCCTGATGATCGAGCCCACCGAGAGCGAGAGCCTGGAGGGGCTGGATCGCTTCGCCGACGCCCTTCTGGCCATCGATCGCGAGGCCCGGGAGCAGCCCGAGCTCGTGCAGTCGGCGCCCCACCACACCCGCCGGTCCCGGCTGGACGAAACCCGCGCCGCCCGCAACCCTGTACTCCGATGGTGGCCCGAGGGCGACTGAGCTCGCTCGCGTTCGCTCTCCGATCTCGGCGGGCCCGGGCTCGGCTGTGGGTTACGTGCGCCTTGCTGGTGAGTCCCGGCTGCATCCAGGACGACGGAACCCGATTCAACCCGATCGAGATCGTATCGCCCCGAATCGATGATGAGGCCGAGCGCCGGCTCGGAATGGAGTTCGACCGGGAGCTTCGGAAGCATGTCCGGGTGATCACCGACCCGGTCGTGGCGGGATTCCTCAACGACCTCGGTCAGTCGATCGTGAGCACCATCGAGCCCCAGCCCTTCATCTACCGCTTTCGGGTGGTGCAGGCCAGCAGCCTGAACGCCTTCGCGGTGCCCGGGGGCTACGTCTACTTCCACAGCGGAACGCTGCTGGCCGCGAACGACGTGGACGAGCTCGCGGGGATCATGGGACACGAGATCGCCCACGTGAAGGCACACCACGTCGCACGGCGGGAGAATCAGCCCAAGATTCCGGACTTCGTCTTGTTGGCCGCCGGGATGGCCGCGGCAATCGCGACCAACGAGCCCGGATTCTTGGTCGGGGGACAGATCCTGACGGGCGTCAACATCGCGCTCCAGCTGCGCTACACCCGGGAATTCGAGGCCGAGGCCGACCAGCTCGGCGGCATCTTCGTGGCTCGCGCGGGTTACCACCCGTCGGGCATCACGCGCTTCTTCGAGCGACTCCTCGAGGAGGAGAAGGAGCTCCGCGACCGGGTGCCCCCCTATCTGTTCAGCCATCCGGCCGTCGCGGAGCGCATCGAGTCGATTCGCCTCGCCGCCAAGACGCTTCGCCCCATGCGAGAGCCCGATCCCGCCATCAGATCGGGACTGCGCGAGGCCCAGGCGAGGCTCGAGTACCTCGTCGCGGGCAACCGGGATCGCGTTCCCAGGGACACCCCTGCCCCGGATCGCTCCAAGACCGATCCGCTGCTCGCGAAGGCGGACCGGTTCGCGGAACTCGGCGAACCCGATGCGGCGCTGGTTGTTCTGGCGCGGGCGGAGACCATCGAACCCACCGATCCTCGGGTGCCGTTTCAGATCGGAAATCTCCTGGGGGACGCGGGACGGAACGCGGACGCCATCGCGGCCTATCAACGCACGCTGCGGTTGGATCCTTCGACGGCGCTGGTCTTCTATCGGCTCGGCCTCGCCCACAAGGCCGCGGGGAACCGTCACCACGCGGTCTATGCCCTGGAGCAGGCGATCGCACGGACCGGCGAAGGCAGCGATCTGGGTCGACGCGCGGACTGGGAAATCGTCAAGCTCACTTTCCCGATCATTCCCGAGGCCGGCTTCGCCGACGGCTTGCACGGCGACGGTGCGGATACCCCCGCCGGGCACTCGCGGGAAACCTTCGGGGATGGGGATCGCGAGATCGTCTGGTGGGCGCGTCTCGGACCGCGTTTCGTGAACATCGTCGACCGGATTCGCGTGCGCTGGATCGACCCGACCGGCGCTGTGGTTCAGGAGGGGCCCGCGGTGTCCCTTCACAGGCCGTACATCAGCTCGCGGGTAGCTTGGGACGCGGTGGCCGAGCGGCCGCCCGGTCCGTGGACAGTGGAGGTGCGGCTGGACGACGACGTGGTCGACCGTCGCAGCGTTCAAGTGATTCCTTCGAGAGGACCGCGGATCAGTCCGTAAGTCGGCGATGGGCCAGGTCGGCCCAGGAACCGGAGGGATCCAGCTGAAGGTATCGGCGCCAGTGCTCCCGGGCCTTGCGCGGCAGGCCCAACCGATCGAACAGGAGAGCGAGGCTGACGCGGATGTCGGGCTGAAGGGGATCGACTGCCAGGGCAGCCTTGTAGTGCCCGAGCGCCGACTGGTAGCGTTCTTCGTCCTCGAGCAGGGTGGCCAGGTTGAGATGCGCCTCCACGTGATGCGGATCGACCTCGAGCGCACGCGCAAAGCAAGCCTTGGCCGTCGTCCGCCGGTCCTGGTTGAAGTAGACGGATCCCAAGTTGCAGTGCGCGTCGGCAAACTCCGGATCGGCCCGGAGCGCGCGTTCGTAGGCCTCGATGGCATCTCCGTAGGTCGTGCGATCCGAGTCGAGCTTGCAGCCGCGCTCGAACCATTCGAGCGCGCGTTGCTGGTGAAGCGCACTGGGCTCGATGGCGAGCCGCCGCCCCACCAGAGGCGCAACCACGTTTCCGTCGCCCGTCCCCGCGAAGTCCAGGACCATCTGGCCGTCGGGCTCGAGGAGCACCCCGTCGTGCCGGATCACGACGCGGCTGGAACCCTTGGCCCAGACGCGGAGAGCGCCCAGAGGTCGTTCCAGCTCGGGCACCCGCCGGCGCAGGTCCTGCATGCTGCGCCGGATTCGGCGCAGCGGAACCCCGTGGTCCAACAGCGCGCGCACCTTTTTCACGGACAGAAGATCGCGGAAGCCGAAAGCGCGTTCCGAGCCGCCACGCAGACTCGGCTCGAGAAGCGCCGTGCGCTCCCAGTAGCGAAGACGCGCGAGCGAGACCCCACAGATCCGGGCCGCATCGCCACGGGTGTAGCCTCTCACCGGGCGGGAGCTTACATCGAGTTCGGCGATTGCAACCCCCTTTTTTCTTGACCTCGAGGGATTAGACTAGGCGACGGAAGCGATTGCGTGCCTGGTGGCCGCCTCGGACTTCAAATCCGATGGGGGACGTGGCGACACGTCGCCGGCGGGTTCGATTCCCGTCCGCTTCCGCCACACGCCCGAAGTCCACTCGGGACACGTGGGAGACGCGGGATCAGGGGCGCGGCGACGGAAGCACGACCGCGCGCGTCAGCAGCCACAGGTCGCCGCTCTGCTTCGCCACCGCACGGGCCGGGCGGGCCGAGCGCAGCTTCTCTGCTGCCGGGTTCGCTGGCAGGCCGTAGCTCTGATCGAACACGAACGCCTCGACGCTGCCCCGCGACGAAACGGTGAACTCGACTTCGATCCCGTCCTTCGGAGGGGCGTGCCAGACGTAGACATGCCAGCCGAGGCTGGACTCGAGGGCTCGCGACGACAGCGCGGCAACGGCGACCCCGCCCATGCTCACGCGGCGGAGAAGCGA
>JACZXC010000150.1 GCA_022571825.1 Myxococcales bacterium
TCCTCGTGATTTCATTGTGACAATAGCCAAATGAGACGCATTCATTCCACCGATTCCGTTGACTTGACGAGTCTACAACATCCCATGACAGATTAGAATGCACTCAACAAACGAACTTGTCGCCTGCGGTGCAATCCCCCAGGCAACTATGCCCGTTTTGGCTTTCCTCGTCGCCGGCTTATTCATTAACGCCGGCACGCCTTACGAGAGCCTTGGTCGCATTGGGCTAGTGGTCACCAGCGTCGTAGCCCTTGCGGTGCTCCCCGTGATCAACCTTTCGCTGCTAATCGTGCATCCGTCCTCGCGTAGCCACGCCTTCTTCCTCGGGGTGCTGGCAACCGTGGCGATCGTCGCGATGCTTTTCGGGGTCGTCTCGGCAACCCGTGTGCCCTGGGGTCTGGCGCTCCCGGTCCTCGTGCTCACCCTGACGGTCGTGCGCTACCGCATCCTCGCGCGACCCGAGCTTCTGGCATTGCCGATTCTACTCGCGATGCTCGCACTGCTGTGGCGCGATCGGGAGAGCGCCCGATCGGGGGGGCAGAGTCGGGCCGTCTTCTGGCTGGTTCCGCTGGAAGGCCTGTGGGCGAACCTGCACGGATCGTTTCCTCTGGGGATCGTGCTGGTCCTCGTGTTTGCGCTGGCGGAAACGGCGCGACGATTGCTGGCGTCGCGCGATCGTCGAGCGCACAGGGTGCGCGTCGTCGGCGTCGCCGGGGCGCTCGCCACCGGGGCCTGGCTCGCGAGCCTGGAACCGCGCGCTTTCGGGGTAGCGGCCGCGGTGACCGTCGTCGCGTTCGCGGGGCTCTTTGCCGCCGACGGAATCCGGCCGCTCTTCGACGATGCTCGCGCCGCCGCATCCGATCCTCTGCGCCTGATCGGCCTGGCCGCGGGGATGACCGCCGTCGCTGCGATCAATCCGCTGGGAACCGAGATCTACGCGTTTCCGTTCGAATTCACCGCCAGCGAGAACATCATCACCCGGGCCGTGAACGAATGGAAGCCCCTGCTCGAAAGCGAGCATCTGGACCGGTCGCTTCATCTCATGAGCTATTGGGCCTTTGTCGGTTTCGCCTGTGCCACCGTAGCCATCGCCGCCTGGCGGGGGCGCCTGGGGCGGTTGGAGGTGGGGCTGCTCCTCGCCTTCGGCCTGCTTCCGCTACGCCACGTTCGCTGGATGGCCTGGTTCGCCATCGTCGTCACACCGCCGTTGCTGGCGATGCTGGCCGCGGCGCGGCATCCGGCCGCACCCTCCGACCGAAGCGATTGGGTGGTGCGGGTTGCGGCTTTCGGGCTCGCGGGCTGCGGCCTCGTCTTCGTCGGGCTGGCGGTCTCGACCGCCGCCCGGGCCGATCCCGATCCGTGGATTCGCCTGACCCTGGCCCTGGCGATCGCAGGCCCCGCCCTGGCCCTGGCTCTCGGTATGGGCAACCGGGTCCCCCTGGTTTGGGGAACTGCCGGAGCCGGTCTGGCGACCCTGGCGCTGACGACGGTGGCCTTCGTCCACGGCATCCCGGACCGAGCCGGGACGACGCCGCGTCCGTGGTCCGGCGCCGGCACGGGCCCGGGCTTCGGCCCGTCGCGTCAAGCGGGTCCGGCCACGGAGTTCCTGCGGAAAGCCGAGATCTCGGGGCACCTCCTCACCGAATACGAGTGGGCGGGCCTGGCAATCCACGAGCTGTGGCCGCGTGTGACGGTCTTCATCGACTCGCGCAGTGAAGTCTACGGAGAAGAGCTGATCGCCGAGTTCCGCCGGATCAAGAATCTCGAGGAATCGGCGCGTCGAGGCCTTGACCGTTACCCGGTGGATCTCGTCCTCGTTCGCGAGCTCCCCTATCCATCGGACAGCTCCCGGAACCAGGGTCTCTTGAGCGTGATCGAGGTCGATCCGCGCTGGGGCCTTCTGTTCGTGGACGACCAGTCGATTCTCTACGCGCGGCTCGACCTCGCCCGAGCGCTACCGATTCCGTTCGAGCGCTTCGCGCCGCGCCGGTTCCACCCCAACGATCCCGGGGTGGGGCATCCGAAGTACCAGGAGGAGGTGCGACGGGCGATCTCGCGGGCTCCAGATTCGGCGTTTCTGCGTTTCGTCCTCGCCTCGTCACTCCGGGTGCAGGGACGCTCCTCCGAGGCCCTCGCCGAGCTCCGCACGGGGTGGAAAGCCAATCCTCGATTCCCCGCCGTTGCCCAGCTCGCCGGTGAGATCGTCGCCGCCCGTGGCGACGTGGGCCAGGCGCGCCGCTGGTTTCAACGCGCCCTCAGCGTGGCCCCCCACTGGGACCGGGCCCGCGAGTCGCTGGACGCCCTCGCACCGAAATGAGATGGCGGTTCCTCCATTTCTCGACCGTCCAGGCGCTGCTGGTCTTCTGGCCCTTCCAGAGCCTGCCGCGGATCTGGCTGCTCGCGAGCGCGGAGCTTCCGGCCGGCGCCGGGCCCCTGGTGCAGATCGCGCTGCCCCTCGCCGTGGGTTTTCTTCGCGATGGCCTCCTGGTCGCCGGGCTGTTGCTGCCGATCCAACTCTTCCGGCTCTTCGGCGGGACGAGATGGGTTCCAGTCCGCGCGCAGAAGCGCGTGGGTGCGGTCGTGGCCTTCGCCCTGGCCCTGCTGCTCACGGCGCTCTTCGCCGAAATCGAGATCCTCCGCTACCTGGGCTTCCACTCGACTCCGGCTCACCTCAGCCTCGCATTGGATTGGCAGCGGCTCTGGTCCTCGGTAACTCATTCGCTGGCTCCCCTCGCCCTCACCCTCTCACTCACCGCGGTCGCCTTTCTGGTCTGCGCGGCGGCCCCGATCCTCGACCCGCTGGTGCGGTTCCTGGCCACGCGCAAGGGAGCGCTCGCCACATGCGCGGTGTTGGCTTTGGGGGCGGGGGCTGGCCGGGTTCCGACGCCCGACGCGTTCACCGCCCATGTGGCGGAGAACACCATCGTGTCGCTGTCCCAGCGCGTCACGGCCTTCGACGAAGCGGACCGCGCCACGGCGGGTTCGATCTCGGCGATTCTGGGTGCCGAGCCTCTGGACCTTCCTCGACTCGAGACGCCCGAGTGGCGTTACTTCGATCGAGACTACCCCTTGGTGAAGGCCACCGATCACCACCTGTGCCGGCTCGACCAGCTCGATGCCGATGTCTGCGCCCGGGACGCCGATGGGGACGGCTACGCCCTCGGCGCGGATTGCAACGACTTCGAGCCCGGCATTCACCCCGGCGCCCGGGACGTGCCCGGAAACGGGATCGACGAGGATTGTTCGGGGCTCGACGCGGATCCTCCCAATGTGATCTTTATTCACTGGGAGGGAGTGCGCGCGGTGAACGTCGGGAGCATCGGTTACGCGACCCAGGCGACCCCTCGGTTCGACGAACTGGTCCGCAGCGGGCTTCTCTTCTCGAACGCGTACGCCAACGGGACCCAGACCCGCTGGTCGCTGGTCTCGATCTATTGCTCGACGCTGCCGCGCCTCTCGGATCGGTGGATCTTTCGACACAACCACGATCTCGAGTTGATGTGCCTGCCCGAAATCCTACAGCGGCATGGCTACCGCACCCTCTACGTTCACGGGGGGTCCGTCGCGTTTGCGGGCAAGGGCCCGCGCATGAGGAGCTGGTTCCAGACCGTCTACGACCGCACGAATCTTCCGATCGGCGCGATGCCGAAGTTCAACTGGGGGGCTCGCGATCGCGACGTCCTTCGATTTGCCTACCGCATGTTGAAGAACCGCATGCTCAAAAACCGCGAGCATCCAGCTCCGTTCTTCCTCGCTCTGGCGACCCTCGCCGTTCACCATCCCTTCGGCCTGCCGGAAGAGAGGTTCGCCCTGAAGCCACACACGGTTCGGTCCAACCAGATCGCGAATGTGATCCGATACACGGACGATGCCCTCGGGGAGTTCCTCGAGACTCTGCTGAACGACCCGGAGTTCGAGAACACGATCGTCCTGGTGGCCAGCGATCACGGCATCAACTGGTTCGACCCCCATCCAGAGGGACGACAGAGCGTCCTGTGGGAGGATCTGGTCTGGGTTCCGATGGCTCTGCTCGGCGACGCGTGGCGCGTCGATCCCGGGGTGGTGAACGAAGTGCGCCAGCTGGCCGACATCGCTCCGACCATCCTGGATCGCCTCGGCATCGAGCTTCCGAATCCGTTCATCGGGCATTCGCTGCTTCGGCGATTCGGAGATCGCGAGGCCCGTGCGTTCTTTGCGACGGCCAACGGCGGGCCCTCGGCAGGGGTTCGCGCGGATCGATTCAAGTACTTCGAGCACCTCGTCACCGGCCGGCGTTTCCTGTTCGACCTGGTTTCCGATCGCGAGGAAAAGAACGATCTCAGCGGAGACCCGGAGCAGGCCGACCGCGTCGCGGCGCTGCGCGGTCTGGTAACGGACCTCTATCGCGAGAACGCTCGGCTGATCCGACAGAACCGGATCTGGACCGATCGCTACCGACTGGATCCGGCGAGCTCGCCGTGATCCGCTCCACAGCCGCACGCCGGCTATCCATCGGTCTCGGGGCCTGGCTCGTTCTTGCAGCCTGCGGCGGTGAGGGCGCGGATCCGCGGCCCGACGTCTGGCTGGTGAGCGTGGATACCCTGCGCCCGGACCGTCTCGGTTTCTCGGGGCAGGGGGGCGCGAGCACCCCGCACATGGATCGGCTCGCGCGCGAAGGCGTGGTCTTCACCGACGCCCAGACACCCATCCCGCGCACGACCCAGTCTCTGGCCTCGCTCTTCACGGCGAAATACCCGGCCGAGCACGGCGTGCTCCGGATCGGCGACTCCCTGGCAACCGGGGCGTTCACCCTGGCGGAACTCTTCCGGGATGCCGGGTATTGGACCGGCGCCGTGAGCGCCAACGCCGTGGCCAGCCCGGTGCAGGGTCTCGGCCAGGGATTTCGGGTCTTCTCGGACTCGAAGATGCTGCGGAAGCGTTACGGCGTTCGCAGCGGAGGGATCCGCGGAGCGGTGCCGGAGGTCGGCATGGCCGAAGCTGTCACCCGGGAAGCCCAGCGGCTGCTCGCGTCGAGCCCGGCTCCGCGCCTGCTCTGGGTGCACTACATGGATCCGCACTTCATGTACAACCCCCCCGCTCCCTACAACCAGGTCGTGGACTGGAGTCGCTTCCACTTCTACCGGGATCGACTCCGTCACCGACCGGTTCAGGCCTCGACGTTCTTCGATCTCCACGGACTCTCGAAACGCGATCTCCCGTCGCTCTCCGCCCTCTATGATGCCGAGATCAGCTACGTCGATCATTGGATCGGCCGCCTTCTGTCCGCCGCGCGTCGCGAGACGCTGGTGGTGTTCACGTCGGATCACGGCGAGAGCCTGGGCGAACACGGCTACTACTTCGAACACGGCGACCTGGTCTACCAGGCGTCGATGGCGATTCCGCTGATCTTCTGGTGGCCGGGCTCGGTCGCCGCCGGGGTTCGGATCGAGGCGCCGGTTTCGTCCCTCGACATTCTTCCGACGTTGTCCGGACTGCTGGAGCTCTCGCCGCCCGACGGATCCGACTTCGCCGGTGCCGATCTCAGCCCGTATCTGCGAGGGGCGTCCCCGGCGCCTCCCTCCGGCGACCGTGTCCACTTCGGCATGAGCGGCGAGGCCTTGTTGGAGGGCAACCCGCTTCGGGAGAAGGGGGGGCCACCGTGGACGATGGTGCGCCGCGGTCGCTGGAAGTTGATCCGGATTCCCCGGTCGATTCGGATTCCCCAGACGGAAAACCAGCGGGGCGGAGAAAACGAGCGGGCATTCATGTCCGCCGTGCGCTTCGAGCTCTACGACCTGGACTCTGATCCCAACGAGGTCGCCAATCGCGCGTCCGACGAGCCCGAGATCGTGGTCGATCTGGCGCGCCTGTTGAATCGCTGGAGCCGCGACGCCAGCGCCCAGGAGCCGACGTCCGAGATTGCCCCGGACCTGGAAGCCGAGCTTCGCGCCCTGGGTTATCTCGAGTGACCGTCACGGTCGATCGAAGCCTGCGAGGGGCGGCGACGCTCGTCCTGGCGGTCGCGGCGGCTATTTCGCTCCACGCAGTCTACGAATTCGGACAGGACCGGTTCTTCACGGTCGACGAATACCAGTTCGGCCACGCGACCTGGCTGGTCTCCCAGGGCGAAAAGCCCTACGTAGATTTCTACGAGCACCACTTTCCGCTGAGCTACGTGCTCCACGCCCCGGTTCTGCTGCTCGACGGTAGCTTCTCCGAGAGGATCCTCCGACTGCGGAAGGTCCCATTCGTGTATCTCGCCCTGTTGAGCGGCGTACTGGTCGTCGCCGGCTACGCGGTGACGCGGAACCGCTTGGTTGCGCTTCTCTCGGCGTTCGTACCGATGGCCCTCGGCTTCGGCCTGATGTCGGCCGTCGACTACCGCGCAGACAATTTTGCGGCCTGCCTGTTCCTGGCGTGTCTCGCGTTGTTGGAGGCGAATCGCGGTTGGAATCGGCGAGGAGTCGCCGGGGTGTGCGGAGCCCTGTTCATGGCCGCCGTCCTCATGACCCAGAAAATGGGGCTCGTGGGAGGCGGGACCCTCGCGATTCTGGCCGCGTTCCATCTCCGGCGCGGCCCGGAAGGGTGCTCTCCCCGGCGGTTCATCCAACGCCCTGCGGTGTTTGCGGCGGCGGCGGCGGGTGTCCTGGTGGTGGCACTGGGCGCCGGAGCGGTTCTGGGGCTTTTGCCCGCCGCCTTCGACGCGACGATTCTCCACGCCATCGAGCACGAGCGCGTCTACCCGACGTCGAGCCCCCTCGGTCGTTACCTGGCTCCGTTCTGGAGTGCGACGCGCCTCTCCACCCCCGCGGTTCTCGCCTTCGCCGGGGTCTACGTCGTGAGCCGCCCGGGCGGCTTCTGGCGCGTTCCCATCGCCGTGGCCACCGCCGCCGCGGTGCTGGCCCAGGCCCAGTATCCCTACAACTACGTGTTTCTCTGCATGCTGATCGTTCTGTGCGCCGTGCGGGGTTGGGCGCAGGTCGTCGAGCGACTTGCGCAGCGGTTTGCCCTCGCGGGGAGGTTGCGG
>JACZXC010000151.1 GCA_022571825.1 Myxococcales bacterium
CTGCCCGCGTCCCTGGCGCGCACGACTTGAACGAGCGCCGCCACCAGGACGAACAGGAAGAGCGTTTCGGTCCACAGGTAGTGCGAGAAGGCGATCAACGTGGGATGAAACGCCACGATCGCGGCCGCGACGATTCCGACCCGGTGGCCGACGCCTCCACTCCAGCACGCGGCCGCGCGCCGGCCGAGCCAGTAGACCATCGGCACCAGTGCCGTCGACAGCAGAACCTGGGTGAATCTCGCACCGGCTGCGCCGAGCCCGAGCTCGAAGTGGGCGCCGAGGAACGCCACGTAGCCGGGGGGCCAGCGGAGTTTCCGGGAGAAGACGCCTCGCTCGGCGAGATCTCGGGCGAACCGGAAATATGTACACTCGTCGCCGAAGCACTCGAGGTCCCGGGCGTAGATCCAGGCGAGCCATCGCAGGGCGAACGCACAGACGATGACGACGACGAGTGCCTTGCGTGCGCGCGCCACGACAGTGCGATCATAACCTGGGCCGGCTCCGTCGAACTCTGCCTATCCGGTTCGCTCCTCCCCCTGATCCGGGCTGACACAACGGGCTGAGATTCTGGCTCCCGAGCAGGGAGTCCGGATGCGATTTCCGCCGACGCTTCTGGAGTTCCGAGCCCAGTTCCGGGATGACGTTGATGGCTGGGCGTACCTACGCCAGGCCCGCTGGTCGCGTGGGTTCGTGTGCCCGCGCTGCGGGGGCCGGCGAACTCCTGGCAAGCGGGAGTCTCCAGCACCGTGCATGCCGGGTTCAGAGCTCGGTCACCGCGGGGACCGTGTTCCATGGGACCCGCGTCCCGCTTCGAGTGTGGTTCCTGGGGTTCCTACCCCCAACTCAGGGCGGAGCCAATCGGATCGGCAGACGTCATTCAACCCCTTGACCACCCGACGATTTCTGAGGTAAACAAACGTTCATTCGCCATGCCGAACGCCGCGGCCACTGCGAGCCGACCGCTTCGCGCTCCGAGCCGTCCTGCCCGAGAGCGGATCCTCGATGCTGCCGAAGCGCTCTTCGCCGAGGGCGGCCTGGCCGGCACCTCGATACGCGACATCGCCCTCCGGGTGGGAGTCACCCCGGGGAGCCTTTATAACCACTTTGCGGGCAAACAGGCGATCTACCAGGCCGTCCTCGAGCGAGGCATCCGGCCGTTCTTTGGATTGATGGATCAGCTGGCCCGGGGCGAGCAGACGGCCGATGCCGCCGACGAAATCATCGGCGCCATCATGCGACACCTCGGCCAGCACCCACGGCTCCCGCGTCTGATCCAGCACGAGGCGCTGACGGGGGCGGCTCATCTGACCCGCCTGGCCGAGGAATGGATCCGCCCCCTGATGTCCGTGGGCATCGCGGAAATTGAACGCGAGCCCGACTCGCCCTGGGACCCCGACGAGTTCCCCCTGGTGATCGCGGCCTGGGTCCAGCTCATCTTCGGTCATTTCACCTTGTCGCCGCTGCTGCTGAGGGACGTCGCCCCCGACGATCCGCTCTCGGAAGCGGGCCTGGAACGCCAAACCCGGTTCCTGCGCAAGTTCGTTCGCATCCTGATGCGGGCGCGAACGCCCCGTGAAGGGACCCCGGAGGATCCTCCGCGATGAAGCTCTCTGACGTCGACCTCAACGACCTCGATCTATTCGAGCGGCACACCCCCCACGAAATGTTCGCGCTGCTTCGCCGAGAGGCCCCCGTGTACTGGCACCCCGAGAGTGATGGGCCGGGCTACTGGGCCATCACGAAATATCAGGACATGAAGTGGATCTCGAAGAACCCTCAGCTCTTCTCGTCTGCAAAGATGGGAATCCTGCGTCGCGATCCGACGCCGGAGTCGCTCCCGTTGATCCAGAACATCCTGATCAACATGGACCCGCCCCAGCACCGCCACTATCGGGCCCTGGTGAATCAGGCGTTCCGTCCTCGCCTGATCAGCTGCTTGCAGCCGCAGATTCGAGACATCGTGACGCGTATCATCGACGGGGTGATCGAGAGGGGGGAGTGCGACTTCGTGGAGGACGTCGCCGCCATCCTCCCGATGGAGGTGATCTGCGAGATGATGGGGGTGCCCAAAGAGGACCGCCGTCGCATCTACAAGATCGGGAACAGCATGGTGGGCCACGACGACCCGGAGCTTCAAGAAGATGGCGTGAGCTCCGACGACATGGAGGCGGCGGAAGCCTTCGGTGAGATGTTCATGTACGCAGACCACCTGATGAAGAAGGCGAAGGAGAGCCCCAGCGAAGACCTGGCCACGGCGCTGGTGAACGCCGAGGTCGAGGGCCACAAGCTCTCGGAAGACGAGTTCCGGTTCTTCTTCCTGCTGCTCCTGGTGGCGGGCAACGAGACCACGCGCACGGTCACCACCAACGGCATGATCGCCCTCATCGAGAATCCCGATCAGCTGGCCCTGCTGGAAGAGGACCCGTCGCTGGTGAACAGCGCGGTCGAAGAGATTCTGCGCTATGCGCCGGCGGTCCACTCCTTCCGACGCCAGGCGATGGAAGACACGGAGATTCGCGGCCAGAAGATCCGCGCCGACGACAAGCTGATGCTCTGGTACCCCTCGGTGAACCGCGACGAGGAGATCTTCGCGGATCCCGATCGTTTCGACGTCCGCCGGCGCCCCAACGACCATCTGGCCTTCGGAATCGGCGAACACTACTGTCTGGGCGCAACCCTGGCGCGCCTGGAGCTGCGCGAGATCTTCCGAGGCATCGTGACGCGTTTCCGAGACATGGAGATGGCCGCGCCGCCCCGACGCCTGAGATCAAACTTCATCAACGGCGTGAAGGAGATGCGCGTGCGCTTCCGGGCGGAGGCGGTCGCGGCCTGAAGGAGTACGTCGAGCGCCTCGCGGCGGGTCTCGCGCTCGTCCTGGCACTGGTCGCGATCACCCAGCCGCCCGCGGACGGATCGGATCTCTGGTGGCACCTGGCCGTCGGCCGTCTGATCTGGACCGGCGGCGAGATTCCCGCCGTCGATAGCCTGTCCTACACGTTTCAAGGTCACGAGTGGTTGAACCACGAATGGCTGTGGGACGTGGTCTTCTGGCGCGCCTACCAGCTGCATCCCGACGCCGCGGCCTGGCTGAACTATGCGATCGTGTGCGCAATCTTTGCCCTTGTGTTCGCAGGCACCCGGCACGCCTGTGGCCGGGGCTCCGAGTGGAACGCCGGGCTCGCCTGCCTGTTGGCGGCCTTCGTATCCCGGGGCTTCCTCGACGTTCGCCCTCACCTGATCACCCTGCTGTTCACGGCAATCCTGCTCCGGACGCACCGGCGGCGCTGGGCGCCGTGGCTATGGCCCCCCCTGGTCGCGCTCTGGGCCAATCTCCATGCCGGTTACCCCTTCGGTGTGGGAGTGATCGCGCTGATCGTGCTGCTTCGGACTCTGGAGACCCGCCAGAGGGCCGGGAAGTGGGTGTGGGAGCGGGGTCTGTGGCTGGGCGTCGCGTTCTCGGCGCTGGCGATGCTGGCGAATCCGTGGGGTGCGGGACTGCTGGCCTATCCCCTGGAATACCTCCAGCCCCAATCGCCCTTCCGGACCATCAGCGAGTGGCAAGCCCCGCCCTGGGGGTGGGATCCGCGGGGGTTCGAGGGTCGCTTCTGGTGGTTTGCACTGCTCGCCGCTCTCGGGCTGCGGGCGGGTTGGCGGCGAGAACGCGAGCTCGTCGCCCTCAGCCTGGTGACGTTTGCGATGGCGGTGACTTCGCGGCGCTTCATTCCGCTGTTCGCCGTCACGGCGGCACCCCTTTTGGGACTCCTCTTCCGCGACGTCGGCGCCCGCTGGCCCAACCGCATGCCGCGGCTCGTGCCCGCCATCGCGGGTCTCGGGATCGCCACCGTGCTCGTGACCGGCGTGCGTCTGGTCCCGCGCTTCCTCGACCGCTGGACCCGCGCGGACACGTACCCGGAGGCGGCGATCCAGGTGCTGAACCAACTGGGGCCTCCTCGGCGCGTGTTCAACGACTACGTCTGGGGCGGCTACATCCTGCTCCACGCCCCCGAGGCCCAGGTCTTCATCGACCAGCGCGCGAATACGGTCTACGACGCGTCGATCCTGCGCGCCTACCGCTTCCTGATCGCGGGGAAGGCTGGATTACACGATCAGCTGTCGAACTATGGTGCGGATGTAGCCCTGGTCCGAACCGGCTCGCCCGTCGCCGCGGGCCTGCGCCGGGGGCCTGGTCCCTGGATCGTCGTCTATTCGGATTCGTTGGCCACGATTCTGTTGCCCCCCGACTCGCCGTTTCGCGGGAAGGCCAGGCCTCCCCAGAACCATCCCGACGCGCTCATCTATCGCGCCGAGCTGGCGGAGCAGCGGGGCAACTACGCCGGCGCCGCGGGCCTGCTGGACCGGGCCCGCGAACAAGACCCCCTGCTGATGCGGGTCTACGCGAGGCTCGCCAGAGTCCGCGCGAGCGTCGGCGACGCCCGGGGTGTGGCCCGGAGCATCGAACGCGGACTGCGGGTGCAGCCGCGGCGGAGGGACTTCCTGCGGCAGGCCGAGGCACGCGCCTACGAGAGCATGGGAGAGCCGGAGCTCGCGCTGCGGGCCCTCGCCCAGGTGAGCCTGCGCGGTCCCTTCGACGATCGCCGGAGCATCGATCGCTGGATCCGCCGGCTCAGAGAGAGCCAGTGACCGCCTTGCGCACGCTTTCGACCAGATCTTCGGGCTGGTAGGGCTTGTACAGGAAGTGCGCGATGTCTCGAGCGCTCAGGCACTCCGCCACTTTGTCCTTGTCGTAACCGCTGGTGACCACCACGGGAAGCTCGGGACAGATCCGCAGCATCTCGAGCAGGGTCTCCCCGCCGCCCATGCCGGGCATGACCAGATCGAGCACGACCGCGGCGATCTCGTCTTTGTGGGCGCTGAGGAGCGCGACGCCGGCCTGACCGCTGCTGGCGGTCAGCACGTCGAAACCGGCGCGCTCCAGGAACTCGCGCGCGAGCTCGAGCACAGCGTCATCGTCGTCGACGACGAGGATCCTGCCCCCCCCCGACTTCGCAACAGGCTTGGACACCCGGGGCGCGGGCTCGGCCGGGTGCACCGCACACGGAAACAACACCTGGAAATCGGTTCCCTCGCCGAGCTTGCTCTGAATACGGATCACACCGCCGTGGGAAGAGACGATACCCAGCACGGCCGCCAAGCCGAGGCCGCGACCCGACGACTTCGTGGTGAAGAAGGGCTCGAATACACGCTCCCGGACATCGAGGTCCATGCCCCGCCCGGTATCCGAAACTTCGACGGTGACATACAGACCGGGTGCGGCGTCGGAGGCTCCGAAGCCATCGGCCAAGTAGGGGGCATCCGCTTCGCGTTGGCCCGTGCTGACGCAGACGGTTCCGCCGGCCTCGCCCAGGGATTCGCCGGCGTTGCTCACCAGGTTCACGAGGATCTGTTGGATCCGGGTGACATCGCCTTCGACGGCGGGGAGGTCCGACGCGAGATCGAACTCGAGACGGCTCTTCCCGGCAACCGACGCCCTCAGCAGATGCTCGGCATCGCGCACGAGCTGCGAGAGGTCGAGGGGACGCAGCTCGACCGGGGCCCGGCCCGCATAGGTGAGCATCTTCTCGGTGAGCGCGGTCGCGTGTTCCGCCGCCGATCGGATCCGCTCGAGTCGCTCTCGCGGCGCCTTGCCGACGTCGAGGTCCGCAAGCGCCAGCCGGCTGTTGCCACGGATCACCGCCAGCATGTTGTTGAAATCGTGGGCGATCCCGCCGGCCATGACGCCCAGGCTCTCCAGGCGCTGCACCTCGCGCATGTGAACATCGAGCCGGCGCCGCTCTTCCTCGGCCCAATGCCGCTCGGTGACATCGCGAACGGCTCCCAACAGGCGAACCAGCCCCCCCCCTTCATCGCGCGGGGTGTGAAAGACCACGTGGATCCATCGAACCTCGTGCTGCTTGGTGAGGATCCGGATATTCATCTCCCGCGATTCGCCCTCGAGAACCCGGGTGAGCTGGCTCATGGTCGCGTCGCGATCCGAATCGTCGAGGAGCGAGAGCCATCCGTGTCCATCGAGGTCCGATCTCTCGTAACCGGTGATCCGACTCAGGGCACCGCTGGCCCACTCGAACTCGATCCGGAGACTGGGATCGATCCGAATCCCGAAACCGAAGTCGGAGCTCAGCTCGGACAAGATGCGATAGCGCTCCTCGCTCTCGCGCAACGCCTGTTCTGCGGCGCGGCGCTCGGCGATCTGTCCCTCGAGCTCCGTCACAGACTGGGCGAGCTCCAGCGTGCGCTCTCGAACCCTCTCTTCCAGGGCGTGGCGCATCCGCTCCATGTCTTCGCTGTGGCGGTCGACCACCGCGGCGATCTGAAGCGCGAGGATCAGCGACGCGCCGACGATCCAGGCACCGATCAGCGGGGTCGGCACGCCCCCGGATCCGAAGATCGCCCAGGCCCCGGATGCGGTAATCAGTGCGGCCACCCCAAGGAAGGACGGAGCCAGGGCGTGCTGCCAGGATCGCGGTCCGCCGCGAGTCTCCCGGCGGGCCAGCACCGCCGCCGTGACGACCGCCGCCGTTCCGATCGCGCCTCCGAGCACCGTCTGGGGGACGTGATAGCCCTGTTGCTCCATCAGACCTCGGAGAAGACCGACGAGCAGGCCGGCGCCGATCCAGCCCCGCGGACGCTTGCGGCCCGAAAAAACCATGGCGCCAGTCAGCAGCAGGATCGGGTAGCTGGTGACTAGGGCAAAGCCGACCGGAACCCCCCAGGCGGCCGTGTCCCGGATCAAGATCAGACAGATTCCGGAGCCCAGCAGGGCGAAGCCGCCCCAGGCCCAGAAGGCGATGGGGCGAGCATCCGGCCGGCGCAAGAGATTGAACCCCAAACCGCCCAGCCCAAGCAGGAAGACCAGGAGTGCGAGTTCCAGCATCGGTGCTCCAGCGAAGCGGCTCAGCGTATCATGAGGCGTAGACGCCGGGTGGAGAATCCCGCGCCCGGTTCACGCCGATCCCCCAGCGGAGCCGGGAGCGCGCTCGGA
>JACZXC010000152.1 GCA_022571825.1 Myxococcales bacterium
GAGCCAGGTCGAGGTGTTCCGATCGCGCTCGCTGGCCACGCAGCTGATCGAGGCGATGCAGCTCGACCGAGACCCCGAGTTCAACCCGGCGCTGCGCGAGCCCGGCGCCCTGGCCAGCGCGGTGAACTGGATCACGAGCCTGATGCCGGGCCAGGCGGAGATCTCGGAGCGGGAACGGATCGAGCGCGAGAAGACCGAGGTCTTCGATGCGTTCTCGGAGGCGCTCGAGGTTTCGAGACTCGGCCGGCTCTCTTTCGTGATTTCGGTCTCGTTCACGTCTGAGGACCGCACCAAGGCGGCCCGGATCACCAACGCGCTGGCCGACCAGTATCTGGTGGATCAGCTCGAGGCGAAGTTCGAGGCCACCCGGCGCGCCAACCAGTGGCTCGACGAGCGCCTGGCCCCGCTGCGGGAGCAGTTGCGAGAATCCGAGCGGGCGGTGGAGATGTATCGGGCCGAGCACAACCTGGTCGACGGCTCCACGGGCCCCACCGTGGACCAGCAGCAGCTTCTGGAGGTGAACCGGCAGCTGGTCCTGGGCCGCGCGGACCTGGCCGAGAAGCAGGCTCGCTTCCAGCGCGTGAGAGAGATTCTGCCCTCGGGCGGGGGCTTCGAGTCGGTGGCGGAGGTCTTGGATTCGGGCGTGATCGCGGGCCTGCGCCAGCAGCAAGCCGAGCTGGCCCGCAAACAGGCCGAGCTCGTGACGCGCTACGACGAGCGCCATCCGCGCATGATCAACGTGCGGGCCGAGCGGAAGGACCTTCAGCGCGAGCTCGAGGCCGAGGTGAAGCGCATCGTCGCGAACCTGGAGAACGAGGTCGAGGTGGCGCGATCCCGGGACCGATCGCTGACCCAGAGCCTCGCGCAGCTTCGGCGCGACGAGTCGGTGCGCGAGCAAGCACGCGTCCACCTGCGCGAGCTCCAGCGCGAGGCCGCTGCCAATCGCGCCGTCTACGAGCCCTTTCTCAGCCGTTTCAAGGAGACCCGGGAACAGCAGAGCATCCAGCAGGCGGATGCGCGGATCATCTCGCTGGCCCCGGTGCCGGTGGATCCGAGCTACCCGAACCTGCCGCTCAACGCGGCTCTGGGGTTCGTGATGTCGGTGCTGGTCGGGCTGGGGGCGGTCTTCCTGCTCGAGAGGCTCGATGATGGCTTCCGGACGGTTCGCCAGCTCGAGACCGACCTGCAGCTGCCGCACCTGGCTTCGATTCCAGAGGTGACGAAGGCCGAAGCGGAGGGGGATGGAGAGGCCCCGTCGCCGGAGGACTACACCCTGGCCAAGCCCCTCTCCGCCTACGCAGAGGCCCTTCGCGGTTTGCGGGCCAAGCTGCTCCTCTCGGACGCGCCGCCGAAGCTGATCCTGTTCACCTCGGCGCTGCCCTCGGAGGGGAAGACCACCACGACCATCAGTCTGGGCCGTGCGGCGGCCCAGGCCGGGACGCGCGTGCTGGTGATCGATGCCGACCTTCGGCATCCGTCCGTGGCCAAGATTCTTGGACACCGGCCGAAAGCCGGCCTGGTGGAGTTTCTGGCGGGCCAGGAGCACCTGGCGGACGTCTTGATTCTCGACGAACCCTCGGGCATGCGGGTGCTTCCCGTCGCCTCGGGATCGGCGAACCCGCCGGACCTGCTGGGCTCGGCCGGCATGCGCGACCTGCTCGAGAAGCTGAAGACGGATTTCGATCTCATCCTCCTGGACTCGCCCCCGGTACTGGCCGTGGCCGACGCCAAGGTGCTCGGCCGGGTTGTCGACAGCGTGGTCTTCATCGTGCAGTGGGAGAAGACCCCGCGCGGTGCGGCTCAGGAGGCGGTCCACGACTTGAGCGAATTCGGGGTGAAAGTCACGGGCGTCGTCTTCAGCCGGTTGGATTTGAAGCGGTGCGCGAGCTACGGATACGGCTACTACGGCCGGTACTCCGATTATTATGTCTCCTGACCGTCGCTCCCGCTGAATGCCATGGCCGCCTTCGGCCTGTTCGTCGGCGGCGCGCTGCTCGTCCTGGGTCTGCTCGGGTTGCTGGGCGCCGCGTTGGCCCTGCCCGCCGGTCCCGCGCTGATCGCGATTCGCGAAGGCCGCCCCCCGGCCGCCGACCGGCTGGCTCGCGCCGTGGCGTCCGCGGAGCGATTGCAGCGCTGGGGCGGGAGCGCGGCCTCACTCTCGGACCTGGCGCTGCTGAAGCTGATTCAGGCCGAAGCCGGCGACATCCCCGGGCCCGAGCGGTTGCAGCGCCTGCAAGAGTCTCAAACGATCCAAGCGGCCAGTCTGGCCCGGGCGCCGGCCAGCACCGACGGTTGGGCCCGGCTCACCTTCGCCCGCTACGCACTCTCGGGTCTGGATGACGCCAGCCGGGACGCCCTCGCGATGTCCTTTCGTACCGGGCGATTGGAACGCGCGCCCATGGTCTTCCGGGTGCAGCTCCTCTTGCGGGAGTGGGAGGCCCTGGATCCCGCGCTGCGGGCGCTGGGAAGCGCGCAGATCCGCCAGCTCACGCGGTACCATGCGCGCGATCTCGACGCCCTGATCGACGTCTACCGGGCTTCCGATCCAGCGGGGCAGGAAGCCATCCTGGCAGCTCTGTCGGACTCAGCCAAAGACCGTGCTCGCTTCGAGCGAAGGCTGCGACGAAGGTTCCCGAACCAGCGATGACGGTAGGTCCTCGGAGTGCCCCATCCAAGTCAGCGATCTGCTCCTGCGAAACCGCGAAGAAGAATCCGTCGTATCGACCACACTCGCTCCGCGCCGTCTGCCTGGCGAGAGTCTTGCTCGGGTCCCTGGTCGTTCTCTCGTCCCTCGCACTTCGCCCGGATCTCATCGCGGCTGACGAGACGGACGAGGAGCCGTCGGCCACTCGGCCCGATTTCCGGTTCGAACCGCCGCGGGTGATCTTGGGATTCCGTGGCGGCTGGGCGTTCAACCGCTCCGATGGAGAGATCTACGACTTCCTCACGGAAAACCTGACGCTCCATGACTCCGACTTCGATGCCCCCGCGTTCACGATAGACGTCTCGGGGCGTGCGACATCCTGGCTGGATGTCGTAGTCGGCGTCGAGTTCAGCGGACGCTCCAACAAATCCGAATTCCGAAATTTCGTCGACTCGTTCGGCGCTCCGATCAAGCAGAAGACCCGCCTGACCCAGGTTCCCTTGACGGTCAGCCTGAAGCTCTACCCCTTTGGGCGCGGGCGCCAGGTGGGGAGGTTCGCCTGGGTTCGCTCCACCCTGGTGCCCTATGTCGGTGGTGGGATCGGCGCCACCTGGTACGAGCTGAAACAGAAAGGCGACTTCGTCGACTTCATGGACCTGACCATCTTCGAGGGCAGGTTCCGATCCGATGGCTGGGCCTTCGCACAGCATGCATTCGCCGGCTTCGACCTCAAGCTCACTCGGAATTTCGGTCTGGTGCTCGAGGGTCGCTATTATTGGGCTCGCGCGGACGTCGGAGGGGACTTCGTTGGCTTCGACCCGATCGATCTCGACGGCGCGCGGGTCATGGCCGGGGTCAGCTGGAGGCTGTAAAAGCGTCTTGATGTCGATTCGAAACGGAACCAGAGGCGCCGCGGCGATCGCGCTCGGGTCCCTGCTCTCGATCGGGCTCTCGCTGGTGCTCTCGATCGTGGTCTGGACGGCGCCTGCGCTCGGGAATCCCGCATCCACCGGTGAGGAGGCGACGGCCGGCACGCTCGCCTGGCTTGGCTGCTGGCGGCTCATAACAACCGGAGAGGACGACGTGCCGGAGTCTGGAGATGCATCGCAATTGCTCTGCATGGAGCCGGGCGACGGTCCGAGTTCTCTCAGGCTGAGAGCGATCGTCGACGACCAGGTGGTCGCGGAGGAGATGCTGGTCGCGGATGGGAGTCAACGCCCCGTTCGTGAGGGCGGATGCAGTGGCTGGAAGCGCTCGCTGCTGTCGGCGGATCAACGGCGCCTCTACCTGCAGTCGGAGACGACTTGTGAGGGTGGCAACCAAAGCCGCTTCAGTGGCGCTTCGCTGATCGTTTCGGGGGGCCATTGGGTTGACATCAACGTGGCGCGGGTCGATGGCGAACGCGAGCTGGTGATGCGCCGCTACCGCATCGTCGACTCCGAACCGGGCCGGCTGCCCGGAACGATCCCGACCGCGGGGCGCACCGCGCGCGTGGCCGCCGCGGCCCCGCTCAAGGAAGAAGATGTGATCGAGGCGCTCGAGTACCTGGATCCGGCCGTTGTGGAAGCGATGCTCGTCGAGAGCAGGTCCAGCTTCCGGATGAACTCGGGTCTTCTACTGCGACTCGACGACGCGGGCGTCCCAGGCCAGATCATCGATCTGATGATGGCACTGTCGTATCCGGAGTACTTCGGCGTCGAAGACGAGACCGTCGATACCCAATCCGTGGTCTACAGCCACTACTGGGCACCGTGGTGGTTTCATGGCTATGGCCATGGCTACGGATATGGCTATGGGTACGGGTACGGCTACGGATACGTGCACCCGCACCATGTTCCGGACTCGCGGCCTCGTCTCAGAGGCAGGGTCGTCAGTGGACGGGGGTACACGCGAGTGCAGCCCATCAACCTGCCTTCCGGTGGCATCGGGCGCCTGGGCGGCGGCACGGGTTCCGGTCACAGCACAGGGGGCGGAGGCTCCTCGGGATCCGGTGGTGGGTCCGGTGGTGGATCTGGGAGCTCAGCGAGCAAGTCGGGCTACCAGAAAGACAGCTCGACCTCCACTCGGAGAGCGGTGCCGAGGTAATGGCCGCCTACGGACGCGAGTCGCGCCCGGACTCCGATGGAAACGACTGCGCGCAGGCGATGCCCAGGATGAACGCATAGGTCACGGCGACCGCGGGGATCTGGAGACTGAAGTCCACCGTGGAGTGGGCGGCCACGAGCGCTGTCGTCGCCACCCCCACCCCGGGGTAGAGGCGATTTCGCCGCCGCCGCCGGATCCCGAGCCAGCAGCACCGCGCGCAGCCCAGCACCGCACCACACAGGGCCGCCGTCGCCGGGATCCCCAGCTCCAGGGCGTTCTCGAGATAGGTGTTGTGCGCCTTGTCCCAGATCAGGGGGCCTTCGATGCTCTCATCGCGGTAGAGGGGGAAGACGTCTCGAAAGGTTCCGTAACCGGTGCCGCGCAGGGGGGCGTCGCCGATCGCTCGAACCACGATCGCGTAGGCCGCCCCCCGCCCGCGGCGGGTCAATTCCTGCGTCTCGGTCCCGGCGAGACGTTCGGCCAGGTTCTCTCCGCTGATCGAGAAAACCCCGACACCGGCCAGCAGCAACACCAGAGACAACACCCCCGCCTGTCGAATCGGAATCGTCCGCCCGAATAGGGCGGTCCCCAGCAGGACCACCAGCCCCAGCAGCGTGCTCGACGCGCCGGCCCGGGATTCGGTCAGAAGCAGTGCCGTGGCAAGGACGAGCATGGCGACGAACAGCGGGGCGGCGGGCCCCAGCAACCGATCCAGCCCCAAGCGAAGCTTCACCCGTCCGGGGGCGTTGGTGCGCAGGACCCTTCCCAGCTGGTTCAGGTAGAGGGCGAAGGCGCAGACGAGAGTCAGGCCCGCATAGGTGGCGTAGGAGTTGCGGTTCACGAAGGTGCTGGTCACCACGCCGCGATAGGCCCATTTGTCCATCCAGAGGATCTTGTCGCTTCCCGAGAACTGAACCACCAGGCCGTACAGGGCATAGGCAGCACCGGCGTAGACCATCAGGTGCATGCCCAGGCGAGCCCGCTCGAAGCGACGGCCGAGCTGGAGCGAGAGCCAGAAGACGCCTCCGTAGCAGAGCAGGCGGGTGAGAGCCGAGAGGGTCGCGTCCGGATTCACGCTGATGCGTCCGGCGAGTTCCCGGCCGAGGACTCGCCCGGCATCCTCCCAGAGCGGATGGTGCCAGGCCGTCGGCGTCCACGGCGCCCACTGGATCACGACCCAGAGGCACACCCCGACAAAGAGCAGCAGGGGCACGCGCAGTCTGTGGGCGGCCACCGGCTGCGGCCGTCCCGCGAGCGCCATTCCGGCAAACCACAGCGTCAGGAGTGCGCCCACCCCCGTCGCGAGGGCGAACCAGGCCCAGGGTCGATTGCTGCCCAGGGGGAGCGGGGCCAGAACCACCAGCGCGGCCAGGCCCCAGAAGACGCCGGTGTCAACCCGGTGAACCCGGTGAATCCGGCAGGCCACGCGTTCGTTCACCGCCCGCGACCCTCGACGGAAGCTCAGGGCCGCTCCGACGTCTGTGTGACGCGAACTCGACTCAAGGGGTCGTCGCGCAGGTTCGGGCTCCATTCCTAGAGAGCGGAGCGGTATCCTATCAGAGCAGGAGAACCCCATGCCCGATGGACTTCCGGAGCATCCGCCCGCGCGCGAAGAGACCAAGACCGCGCTCACGGCGATCTACAACTGGAACTACGAGCCCGAGATCGATTCGCTGCGCACCCTCTACGCCAATGCCCTGGATCGCCAGTGGATCGCTCTGCGCGATCTGGACTGGGAGCGCGGGGTCGACCGGGACGCTTTCTCGCGCTCCTTCTCTCTGGCGGGCTTTCCGATGCAGAAGACCCGCTTCTGGCAGAGTCTGGATTCGGACCTCCAGTGGGAGATTTCGCGCCGCAGCGCCTCCTTCATGCTTTCGAATTTCCTGCACGGCGAGCAGGGCGCGCTGATGGTGGCGGGGCAGCTCGTGAATGCGGTGCCGCACATGGATGCCAAGTTCTACGCGGCGACCCAGACGCTCGACGAAGCCCGCCATGTGGAGGTGTTCGCCGCCTACATCCGACAGCTCGACGAGGTGCAACCGATCACCCCCGCGCTCAAGCGGCTGCTCGACTGCACCCTCAACGCGGAGAGCTGGCTGCAAAAACTGGTGGGTATGCAGGTGGTGGTCGAGGGCCTCGCCCTCTACGTCTTTCGCGACATGCGCAACGCGACCGAAGAGAAGCTACTCGCGCAGCTGCTCACGCTCGTGTCACGAGACGAAGCCCGCCATACGG
>JACZXC010000153.1 GCA_022571825.1 Myxococcales bacterium
CCCCACCCGCCCGAAGTCCCGACGGATCTTCACAGAGGCTCCGAACCCGGCCGGTACCGTCGACTTCTCGACGTCGACAAACGCACAGCGGGTTCACTCGGTCCCAAACGTGTCGGGGGAGAACGTGAACTCAACGAAGAGCACGTGCCGGTGCGACCACGGAGCGCTCCGCTGCTGCCCGTACTGCCACTCGTATCCCGCCTCGACGCGCGCCCTTCCGAACTGCCAGCCCGCACCCGCACGCACGCGGTTCTGCTCAAATCCCTCTACGGGTCCCTCGCCTCTATCGTTCAGGTTCACGAAGACCTCGTCCGAGACGGATAGGCGAAAACCCTTGGAGGCGGTATCCTTCGATTTCGTACTTCGCGCGGAGTCGATATCGGAGACGCACGATCGTGCCGCTCACGTCTTCGATTAATCGCTCGTCGAAGCGGATGCGGTTCCTGATCGTGAGGTCGCGGGTTGAAAACGCGAACCCGATTGCTTGCCAGGCACGGTGCTCGGCCGTCGACCCGGCCTGCAAATCGTAGAGATAGTCGTAGCCAAGAGCGAACTTGAGGCGATCGATGGGTTCCAGGCTCGCGACGGGCCCACCATCACATCCTTCTCGCTACTAACGTCGTCATCGAAGCGCACCCGCGCCCGGACGCCCGCCGTCACGCCATCGAACAACTCGTGCTCCAGACGCAACGACGTCCACTGCTGGAGATCTTGGTCGGACGCCGAGGCGTTCGATGCCAGCATGAGGACGGTGAAGGCATAGAATGGCGGCGAGTTTCGGGGCCTCATGGCAAGAGAGCTAGAAGCCCATCCGCTTGGAGCGTCTCTATGAGTGCCTGCGCCTCGTCCGTCCGGCGGTAGACGAGGACAGTTTCCGCATCCAGCTCTTTCATCGTGATGGGGTCGACGTGCGCGAGCTGAACCGTGTTCCCGTCGAGGTCGACGAATCGCGTATCAGAAGAGATTTCCGGACAACCCGAGGTTTCCCCTGCGCTGACCGTTGCCGCGGCGAATGCACACACCAAACCGGTCACCAACAAGAATATCGTTGATCGCTTTTCATCGATCTCTCCTTCGACTCTCACCGCCTCTTCGCCAGTCCTCTCACGCCCACCTTGACGGGTAAACGTCGACTCCACGAGGGTGAGGGGGTGGCTATTATTCAGCGCAGATTACGCCGCGTTCAGACCCATGCATTCATGTATGGAGAAAAGCTCGATGCCGCAACGAATGCGAACCAAAGCCCGCCGCTACACGCGGACCGAGTGGCTCGCCAAGGCCCTGGATCTGTTGGCACGAAGGGGGCGCGCAGCCCGACGTCGAGACGCTGTGCCGCGATCTCAAGGTCACGCGTGGCAGCTTCTACTGGCATTTCGGCAGCCGCGCCGAGCTGGTCCGAGCGCTCGTGGACTACTGGGACAGGGCCTTCACGCAGTCGGTCGTCGAGCAGCACCGCCGCGTGCAAGGGTCACCCGAGGACCGGCTCTTCTCGCTGATGAAGCTTCTCCGCGAGGGTCAGCTGGGCCGTTACGACGCGGCCATACGCGCCTGGGGGGCGCAGGAACGGGGCTTGGTTGCGCGGATCGCAAGCGTAGACGAGAGTCGCCTCGCCTACTTGCGCTCCATCTTCGCCGAAATGGCTTCAGCGGCGGCGAACTCGAGATGCGCACGCGCCTCTTCGTAGTCTTCCATTCCGCGGAGCCCGCGTTGCAGAGGCGGCTCACCGAAGCGGAGGAGAAACGTCACCTCTACCTTCTTCACGCCCTCCTTGCCCGGCGCTGAGGGTCGAAGGGGAGCTGGGTTGAAAGCCTAGGTTCCCTGAGGATCGACTTGCTGACTGGGCATCGCGCCGGGAGCCGCGGGCGCAGCCAATCTCTTGATATTCAAGTGCATCGCACTCAGCCAATCCCCTTGCGCGGGGCGATTGCCGACGGGTTCGAAAACGATGATCCGGATTCCCATTGCCGACAGCCGTCCCGTCACTTCGGCATGCGGCTCACCCTCGAAGAAGAGAACCCTCGCAGGCCGCTTCTCGACCGAGCGACCGAACGCGCTCCATTTCCGTTCGTCCGGCATCTCGCCCGGCTCCCAGTCCAGCGAGCGGCCCTCGAGCGAATAGCGACGCGCGAGGTACTGATAGACCGGGTGCGAGAAGAGCACCGGCTCCCTCGAAAATGGCTCGAGCGCGCGGGCGAGCCTGCGATCGAGCGCGTCGAGATCGGCTTCGAGCGCGCCGAGCCCCGCTTCGAAATCCGCTCGGGCGAGAGGACGCAGCGAAACCAGCGCATGGGCGATCGCGCGCGCCTGCTCCTTCGCGAGCGTCGGGTCGAGCCAGGTCGTATGGGCCGAACCGACGTGGCTGTGCTCGCCTTCCGGACCGTGACCGTGGCTGACGCCGCCTTCGGACGCGATCCAGCGGTCTCTGAAGCCGGCAGAGGTATCGACGCGACGGCCGCGTGGCAAGGAGGCGTACTCCATCCAGCGCGCATAGCCCGCGCCGTTCTCGATAATGAGATCGGCCTCCTGATACGCCGCGATCGTCTCCGGCGGCGGCATCCAGAAGGCGGGGTCGAGGTCGCGCGGCGCTGGAAAGACGGCCTCGACATGCGCACCGCCGATCCGTTCCGTGAAGTATTCCAGTGGATAATTGACGACGTAGACAGAGAGCGGACCCGACGCGTCTACGCGATTTGGTGTTGGATCTTCGACGACATCCGTGCAAGCCACCGCGAGCGCAACAGCGATGGCACTCGCGGCGAGTCGTCTTGACGCTCTGCGCGAGCCCCTCTCCCGACCGATGATGCCCCTCATGAGGTCAGCAGTACCCGGATCATCCCGGATCCGAACCGCTCGGTCAGCAAGGTGAGGAGCCCTGCGAGCAGGAGCCCCATCGCGATGACGACCACAACCTCCAAGGCGAGAATCGCCACGATGCTGGCCCGGGCACCCCCGATCTTGACCATCGTTTCTGTCTCGCGCTTTCGCAATCTGAACGAGAGCATGAAGACGAGCGATGCGGTCGCCAGGGTCGCGATGGCGACCACTCCGATTGCCGCCACGAGGTAGCTCCGAACCGTGAACACAGTCTCTAGCAGCTCCGCCATACTCTGCGCCGGGCGAACGATCTGGTTCGGCTCATCGGGGTCCGTGTAGCGCCCCATCAATAGAACGCGCGACTTCGCGTCATGGGGCACCGCGATGATCGCCGAGACGGGATGCTCGGATCGATCGCCATGAAAGTGGAACGATTCGCGGTTGGCGTCCGTGATGCGATTGAATTCGACCACAGACGCGTTCGCAATGATGCGATCGCCTTCGCGCGCCAGCACTGCGGCTTCGGCTTCGACCTTCGCCAGGTCTTGATGGCCGTGACCAATTCCCTCGATCACCCAGGCGGTCTTGATATCCACGAAGACGGCGTTGTCATCGGGGCCGAATGCGGGCGCCAGTACGCCGACGACCGTGAGCTCGAGCGGGTATACACCCCCGAGGTCGAACGCACTCTCGGGCGAGGAGACCACCGTGTCCCCCGGCGCCAGACCTAATATGCGTGCCGCCTCGGCACCGACGACGCACTCGCCGAGTCGCGCCATGCGTCTGCCCGCCTCCACGCGCAGGCCGCGAAAATCGAGGTACTCGAGGGTCGTTCCCACGATGGGCTGGTCGCGAACCCGGAAGCGAACGTGAAGCGGGATGGGCTCGGCCAGACCACTCTCTAGGATCCGATCGATCTCGCCATAATGCGCGGGCGGGGGTGGATCGGATTCGAAGTAGAGTGCGCTCAGCACCAGCTCGAGCGCACTGCCTCTTGCGCCGATCAGCAGCGGTGTGGCCTCCGCCCGCGCCATCAACTCCTCACCGCTCTTCGCTACCAGTACGTTGAGGCCAACGGGCAGGAACGAGGTGGTAGCGATGGCAGCGACCAGGATGACCGTCTTCATCCGCTGATGTCGCAGGTAGCGCCACGCCAGGTACAAGCTGTCCGTTGCCAGACTCATGACGACGGGACCCCTCGAGTTGGTTCCGAATGGATTGACTTGATATCGATGACTCGCGGGAAGCGGCCGAGCAGGTCGTGGTCGTGGGTCACCGTAAGCAACGCCGCATCGTGCTCCCTCGCGTAATCGCGCAGGATGTCGATCACCCGGAACTTGTTCACGGGATCGAGGTTCCCCGTCGGTTCGTCGGCGAGCAGTAGCGCAGGCTCCGTCACGAGGGCCCGGCAGACCGCCACGCGTTGCCGCTCACCCTGCGAGAGGTGTGTCACGAGACGGTTCGTCGCCTCGGCGAGTCCCACGCGCTCGATCAGAGAGCCGGCCCGGCCCCGTGCGGCCCGGTCCAATCTCAGCACCGGCGTGATGCGGTACGGCAGCAGGACGTTGTCCAGTACGCTCAGGTGCTCGAGCAGTGCGAACTCCTGGAAGACGAGCCCGAGATTGCGTACGCGAAACGCGCGCCGGTTCGCATCGGGCAGCTCGCTTATGACGGTCCCGTCCACCGCGATACGGCCGCGCTCGGGTCGTTCGATCCCGGCGACCAGGTGAAGCAGCGTCGTTTTGCCCGAACCACTCGGGCCGATGAGACCGACCTGCTCGCCCCGAACGAGCTCGAGCCCCAGTATCCGAAGCTCGAATTCGCCATCGCGATACCGAAACAAGACATCGCTGAGCTCGATCATGGGCGGGGCGGTGCCCTTCTGGATTCGACTGATGTCGCGTTCCCCCGATCTCACTTCAGAGCCGCTCTTCCTCGATCAGCTCGAGATCGATCAGCTTCCAGTCTCCGTCCACAGGTGCGACCCATAGCTCTGCGCGCACGCGATTGCGGCGTTGGTGCACATGCCCCCAATGCCCGACGGAGCCACTGACATTCCAGGTGACATCCGCCCGAAAGGAACCCCCGTCCGCCCGCTCCGTGGCGATCGCTTCGAGCTCGATCTCTTTGACCTTCGCACGGGCGCCGCCCTGGTTGGCGAGCACGAGACCGCGTCGGGTATCGAGGTAGATTCGCTCGAGCAGATCGCCCGTTGCGCTCTGCTCGAGAACGTCGTAGATCCGCTCGTCGTCGCGATGGTCGAAGGCCCGATAGATGTTGTGGAGCAACGCGGTCACGACCTCGCGACTACGAGCCTCGTCGACCCGCGCATCGCGGGCCATCCAGAAGAGTCCGAGGGCAGACGCCAGGATCGCGAGCGCCAAGGGGGCACGCGCACCCGGACGACCGCGCATCCAGACCACGGCGCCTACCGCCGCGGCGAGCAGGATCCAGCGGAGCCATAGCGCCGCACGGGCGATGGACGAAGGCGGCGGCACCACGTCGGTGAGCGTCGGCAGCTCGGGATTCTTCAGGAAGTTCTGCCATTCGAGCACACGCCGTCCGGGCTCGAGAAAGGTCGGAAGCGGACCCGCCTGGTCGACCGCCGAGGCCGGCACTTTTTGGAGCCGCTCGCTCCAGAGATCCCACTCCATGGTGACACGCTCGGGTAGTCCATCGGTCGGATAGACGAAGATCACGCCGAGCACCGCGGAGTAGATGTCGAGATCCTCGGGCGGATCGATCACCCGACTGGTCCGGAGCGTGCGCTCGAGAAAGTGGATCCGGGCGAGCTCGGGCACGATGGTCTCGCCATCGATCTCGACCGGTTGGTGATCGCGCAGAAACTCGGCGACGCGCCTCTTCAGCTCGGGCTGGATTTCGGCTGGAATCGTCTCGCGCCCTTCCAGGCCGAGATCGACCCATGCCTGAAGGTCGAGAGGCCTGACGATCACCTCCTTGCGCACTTCGTAGGGCTCCACGTAGATGAAGCCGCTCATGGATTCGGCGTACTGCCGCAGCAGTCCGCGAATTCGGAAGCGCGTATACCATGGATCGTCCCAATCGAGATCGAGGACTACGCCGCGACCGAGGTAGCGGAAATCGTTCACTGCAACGCCGCGGTGGTAGACCACGAAGCCGAGACTGGCACCGGGAGGCCCCGAGAAGGTGAGCGTTTCCGGTTGCCCCTCGAACGGATAGACGAGGCGCGCCATCACCACGGTCTCGGGGCGGTCGCCTTCCTTGGTTGGCAGCGGCTCTCCGGTGATGCTGTCGCGAACAATTCGCTCCCGCGGACCGATCTCCAGCACGCTGCCCGAGAGGGGTTCAGCATCCTGTCCGAGGATGGGGAGATCGCGAGAGAAGAACTCCTGCAGGCGTTCGGCGACCGGTCGCGGGGGGTAGCCCATGCGCTCGTAGATCCCGTCTGGCATCAGATTCCTGAACGCGGCCATATCGGCCGCGCCGATCTCGAGTTCGACCAGAATTCGGCCCTCATCGATGAAGAACTCGACGATCGTGGTCGCCTGCATCGCATTGCTGCGAACAATCGCGTCCCCAGCCGCCAGGCTCGGGAGGAGAGCGAATGCGAGCGCCAGCGCCAGCAGCGCGTGCATTCGCAACGGAGGCTGAGGAGTGGCTAGCATACTTCTGGAGTTACCCGATTTCCGTGGACACTCGAGCGTCCGGCGCATAGCGCATATTGACCACCTTTGCCGCGGATGTCCGATATAGCAGTGTTATGTCGTGCGCCGTGCAAAGGCTCTACCGCGCGGATGTCTACCTGATCCGTCACCGGGCAGATCGCGACAAGTTCTACGCGGTGACGCCGCATCTCATCCGAGAGCCTGAGATCGAGCTCGAGGCGCGGTGCTACCGTGGGCGGCTACGAGTGCATCGAAGCGCAGGGTGTCTCGGTGGAGCCGCAGTGGCCCGAGGAGGACTCCGAGAAGCTGCTCAAGATTGCCTTCCGCGAGCGATTCATCCGCAACCTCGACCACCCGCTTCTGCGCCAGCTTCTCGGCCTGAGCCTTTTGGAAAGTGGCATCATCAACTTTTTCACCGCAACCGGCAGCTATGACGATAATTGTCAAAATTGTCAGTAATAGCCGCTGACTCGTTATGACGACTCTTAGCATTTAG
>JACZXC010000154.1 GCA_022571825.1 Myxococcales bacterium
GCGCGAGTTGCGACTCGGGCCGGCTCGAACTCTGCGTGTTCGAACGGGCGAAGGGAACGGACGTCGTTCGCTACTTCGTCGCGGGCATGCGCGGGCGGCTCACCAGGGCCCGGGGTGTGAGCTTCCACGCGGCCCGCTCGGTGCGGATCAGCGGCGACGAGGTCCCGGTGCAGGTCGACGGCGATACCTGGGGAACCACCCCCGTCGAACTCGAGATCCAGCCCGCGGCCGCGTCGATCCTGGTTCCTACTGACGCTCGAGCAGACTGACGGCACAGACGCTTCCGCCGCCCACGAGATGGGCCAACCCGACCCGCGCGTTCTCGACCTGGCGCTTGCCCGCCTCGCCTCGCAGCTGAAGCGTGAGCTCGTGGATCTGGGCGAGCCCCGTCGGACCGCCGGGGTGTCCGCGCGCGATCAGTCCCCCGTCGGGATTGACCGGGAAGCGCCCCCCGATCTCGGTCTCCCCTTCCTCGACGAGCTTCTCGGCGTCGCCCTCGGGACAGAAGCCCAGCAGCTCGTAGTACTCGAGCTCCTCGTTGGCGAAGGCGTCGTGGACGAGAGTGACGTCGACGTCCCGGGGATCGATGCCGGACTCTTCGTAGGCCTGTCGCGCGGTGTCGCGGGTCATGCTCGGGGGTCCCACCACCGGGCCCATGAAGGTGTGGCCGCGCTTGTAGGTCTCGGTCTGGAGCGTCGAGACCACGGGGCACACCAGCGGGCGGTCGGGATGGCGCTTCTTCACATAATCCTTGTGAGCGATGATCGCGCAGGCGGCCCCGTCGTCCACCGGGCAGCTCATCATCGCCGTGACCGGCTCGGCGATCATGCGCGAGGCGAGCACTTCTTCGACGCTGACGCGATGGTCGGGCTGCCGATGACTGTGGGGATTGAGCGCGCCGTTGTTCCAGTTCTTGGCGGCGATTCGCGCGAAGTGCTCGGGCTTGGTTCCGCGCTCGTGCATGCGGCGGTTGGCCCACAGCGAGAAATAGGCCGCCGGCAGGATCACGTTGTCGATCGAGTCGCGGCCCTGACCGCGACTGCGGCCGCCGCCGCTCGCGGCGTCGCTCATCTTGTCGAAGCCCAGGGCCATCACCACGTCGGCGCGTCCGCTCGCCACGGCGTAGACCGCGTCGCGGAAGGTGACGAGACCGGTGGCCGACGCGTTCTCCACGTGTGTGACCGGAAGTCCGGTGAGGCCGAACTCCTTGATGGCGCGGATGCCGGTCATCGTCTGGTGAAAGATGTAGCCGACGAAGGCCTCGTCGATCTCGGCAAAGGAGATTCCGGCATCGTCGAGGGCGGCCAGACCGGCATCCCGGGCGATGTCGAGGACCGACCGCTCGCGATAGACGCCAAAGCGCGTCATTCCCACGCCGAGGATCGCGACGTCATCGAGCTTCACGCGGGTTCGACCTTCGCGCTCGCCGCGCTCGCCGTCTGTGTCGCCTTCGCGGGCCGGAAGCGGTAGACGACCACGTCCTGCCCCGCCTCGTTCTCGCGCAGGGTCTCCAGCTCGATCACCATCTCCATCCCCACCCGGAAATCTCCGGGTCCACCGGAGAGCACCGCCTGCACCCGCGGTCCCTCGGGAAGGTCGACTTGACCGACGCCGTAGCCCCCGTGGTCGGCCCGCCGCGAATTGAAGAGCGGGAAGTGGACGTAGGTGTACGTGTAGAGAGAGCCGCGGGTACTGAGCTCCAGGTCTTCGGTGTCGCGGGCCAGGCAGCGTGCGCAGATCCGCCGGCGCGGGTAAAAAACTTCCTGGCAGCTTCGGCAGCGCGAGCCCAGCAGCCGGGGCGGTGCGTTCGGGTCCGCCGGGATTCGGAAGAACCCGGGCTCGATCGGCACCCGGGGCTTCGCCTCGGTTCGACTCTGGGTCACGTGGTGTGTCGTCCCCGGGTTCTCCGCGGTGTTCGCGGAGGCAGGTGAACAGGTTCCTGCGCTATGAGACAATAGCGTCATGCCCACCCCCGAGGAGATCGAAGCCCAGCTCACGGGCCCCGGCGGTCCCTTCGAGATCGTGGACGAGACGGTCCTGGGTGAGGGGGTCCGCGTCTTCAAGGACCGCCCGCCGAACCTGCGCGCGATCCTCGAGGCGTCCATCGGCCACGGAGACAAGGACTACATCGTGTGCGGCGAATTGCGTCTCTCCTTCGCCGAGCACGCGCGGGTGGTGGCTTCGGTGGCGCGGGCTCTGGGCGAGCGCTTCGGGGTCGAGAAGGGGGACCGGGTGGCGATCCTGGCCGCGAACTGCCCCGAGTGGGTGATCGCGTTCTGGGCGGCGTTGAGCCTCGGGGCGATACCGGTGGGCCTGAACGCGTGGTGGGCCGGCGACGAGATCCTCTACGGTGTCGACAACTGCGATCCCAAGCTGCTGATCGCGGACCGCAAGCGTCTTTCGCGGATCGATTCGGCGCCGGCGCGACTCGCCGGACTGGCCGTTCCCGTGGTGGAGATCGAGTCGGAGTTCGAGAAGCTCTGGCACCACGACCTGGCCGCGTCGCTTCCGGATACGCCCATCGATGAGGATGACCCGGCCACGATTCTCTACACCAGCGGAACCACCGGTCGCCCCAAGGGTGCGGTCAATACCCACCGAAATATCATCGCGCTGTGTCGGATCCAGATTTTCCACGGCGTGCGCACGATGATGCGCAACGCCGACCGGGCCGGGTCGCGCGCGCCCGAGGGCGCGCCCTGCGCCCTGGTCAACACGCCGCTCTTTCACGTCTCCGGGCTCTACGCCGGGGCCGTCACCCTGCTGGCCTCGGGGGTCAAGACCGTGTGGATGACGGGTCGGTTCGATCCCGTGAAGACCATGGAGATGATTCAGCGCGAGCGCGTCACGAACTGGGGTCCGATGGGAACGATGATCTACCGAATCGTGAATCATCCGGATGTCGGAGACTACGATCTTTCGAGTCTTCGCAATGTCGGGTCCGGTGGTGCCCCCATCAGTCCGGAGCTGCAGGAGTGCATGCGGGAGACGTTTCCCAACATCCGGGGTCAGATGGGGATCGGATATGGTCTGACCGAGTCGACAGCCCTGGCGACGCTGAATTCGGGTCCGGATCTGGAACGCACCCCGAATTCCGTGGGGCGCCCGCTGCCCACCGTCGAGCTCGAGATTCGCGGCGCCGACGGCCAGACCCTGGGTGAGGGCATCGAGGGAGAGGTCCACATCCGCGGCCCTCTGGTGATGAAGGAATACTGGCGCAACCCGGAGGCGACGGCGCAGACGATCCTACCCGGTCGCTGGCTGCGCACCGGGGACATCGGGCGTCTCGAAGAGGGCCGCCTGTTTCTCAACTCGCGCATGCGCGACCTGATCCTCCGCGGCGGCGAGAACGTCTACCCGGTAGAGATCGAGCACCGCCTGGAAGCGCACCCCGATGTGCGCGAGGCGGCGGTGGTGGGCGTCGCACACCCGGAGCTGGGTCAGGAGGTGAAGGCCATCGTGGTGCCCATCGAAGGCGCTCGGATCGACACCGCCGAGCTCGGTCGCTTCGTCGCGGATCGGCTCGCCAGCTTCAAAGTGCCGGCGCACTGGGAAGTGCGGAGCGAGCTCCTGCCGCGAAACGCCGCCGGAAAGCTCCTGAAACACGTCCTCACCGGAGACGCCGAGAATCCCTTCGTCGAAGAATAGGCGTCAGCCCCGATGCGGAATTGCGTTCCGCAGGGGAAGGCTCCCGATGCGGCGAGGGGGGCGTCCGCTCATGGCTCGTTTGGCGGGTTATCGGCGGGCAGAGCCCGCCTGCCCGCACGGCGAGCCTGCGGCTCGCCTCACAGCAGGTTAACGCCATTCGCAAGGCCGAAGGCCGCGCAGCGAGGCGAAGCCGAGCGAAGGCGGGCCTCTGCAAGGGGTCGCTTACCTTCGCTTCCGCCCCCCTCGCCGCATCCAGGGCCCTTTTCCAATTTCGGATCGGGGTTAGATCACGCCGCGCTCGCGCAGACCGGCCAGCTCCTCGTCGCCCAGGGAGAGCAGATCGCGCAACACCTCCCCGGTGTGTTGGCCCAGGCCCGGAAAGCTCGCGACCGGACCCTCGGCCATGCGCGAGAGCTTGATGGGATTGCCGGCCACGAGCATCGGCTGGTCCGAGTCGACCCGCGGAACCTCGATCAACATGTCGTGGGCCTCCACGTGGGGATCCGCGCGAATGTCTTCGGCCCGATTGCTGGGACCCGCTGCCACCCCCTGCTCGGCGAGGGCGCGGGCCGCCTCGAGCTTTGTCTTTTCCCGTGCCCAGTCTTCGATAGCGGGGCGCAGAACCGACTCGATCTGGCGCGCCCAGCCCTCGCGGGTGGCGAATCGCTCGTCCTGGCACCATTCGGGATGTCCGACGATTTTGGCGAGCCGTTCGAACTGGTGCTCTCGAAACACGGACACCACGAAGTAGCCGTCCCGGGCGGCGAAGGCTGCGACGATGGCCGTCGCGCCGGCGGCGGCGAGCTTGGGAGACGCGCCCATCGACCAGAGCTGCGGAACCATGTCGGCCATGGCGATCATGGCGTCGTACATCGAAACGTCGACGTGTTGTCCCAGCCCGGTTCGTTCCCGATGGCGCAGAGCGGCCAGGGTTCCGATCACCGCGAACAGGGCGCTGGCGTTGTCGCCCAGGGCGCCGGCCACGACCACCGGCGGGGGGCTGCCTTCTCTGCGGTTGGGCTCGTAGATACCGCCCATGGCTTCGGCGATGGGCGCATAGGCCGGCCAGGCGGCGTAGGGCGATTCGGTGAGGTTTCCGAATCCCGAGATGGAAACGTAGATGAGACGCGGGTCGAGATCTGCGAGATCCGCGTAGCCCAGTCCCAGGCGATCGAGGGCTCCCGACTTGAAGTTCTGGGCGACGACGTCGAAGTGGGACACCAGTCGCTTGAAGAGCGCTTGGCCCTCGGGCTGCTTCAGGTCGAGGGTCAGGCTCTTCTTGCTCAGGTTATTGCGCGTGAACGTGGCCCCGACCTGGCGGCCGTCGGCATCGGTGAGGGTCGGCTGGGCCGCGCGTCCAGAGTCGCCGCGCGTCGGGTGCTCGACCTTGACGATTTCGGCGCCCAGGTGCGCCATGAGCTGGGTGGCGTAGGGCAGCGCTTGCATCTGCTCGACGGAGAGCACGCGTACGTCGGCCAGGGGCTTCCCCCAGGATTCCCGCTCGGGATGGCGCACTTCATCGACCCGCACGCGCGGAATATAGGGGACGGTCCTCCACCGCGAACTTCGTGGACTCGGGGGTTCGAACGCCTCCTGGGGCGCGATCCGTCTTACGGAAGCCCCGCCTGGCGCAGTAGCGTCGGCCACTCGTCGCGGCGCAAGAACATCGAGTTCGCGATCTCAGCCGTCAGGTTCGGATTCACACGCAGGATCTCTTGCACGAGGGTGCGTGCCTCCGGGTGGCGGCCGACGGATTCGTAGTGAGCCGCGAGGCCGATGCGGGCAACGATCATGTCTGAATTGGCGGACCGGGACTGCTGCCAGTACTCGACGGCCCGATCTGTGTTCCCCGCCGCGTAGTTCACGGCGCCGAGAAGTCCCGCGGTGATCGTGTGACTCGGTTTCGGATTGAGGCGGAGCGCGCGCCGCATCGACTGCATCGCGAGCAGGGGCCGGCCCAGTCCGAGGAGGGCGAGGCCACGGACCCCATGCGGGACGTCGAAGTTCGGGTTGAGTTCGATCGCTTTGTCGGCGCTCGCGAGGGCCTCTTCGAATTCGCCCCGGGCGTTGTGGATATTGGCGAGGACGATGTTCGCGAAGAAGCTGGTCGGATCGTGTTCGAGCGCCTCGCGCGCCAGGGTCTCTCCCCGTTCCAGAAGCCCGGGATCCCGATTCCAGCCCATCACGTACTCGACCACGTAGGTATTCCCCAACCATGCCCGCGGCGTTCCGAAGGACGGATCCAGCTCCCGGGCGCGCTGGAAATGGCGCCGGGCCTCGGCGTTGTCGTCGCGTGTGAACCGCTCGAAATGCGACCATCCCTTGAGGAGGGCGTCGTACGCGCGACGGTCCTCGGTCCGCGCGTAGACCGCGCGCCCGAGCTCGGTGTTGCGGACCTCGATCTGGAGTGCGGTCACGATCTCGTTCGCGATCTCGGACTGGACGTCGAAGACGGCGGCCAGCCCCCGGTCGTACTGCTCGCTCCACAGGTGGAACCCGGTGCTGGCGTCGATCAGCTGGGCGGTGACCCGAATCCGTTCCCCCGCCTTGCGAACGCTTCCCTCGAGCACGTAGCGAACGCCCAGCTCACGGCCCACGTCCTCGACCGGGATCGCCTTCCCCTTGTAACTAAAGGCGGAGCTCCGAGAGATGACGAAGAGCCCGGAATGTTGGGCGAGGGCGTTCGTCAGTTCCTCCGTCATCCCGTCGCTGAAGTACTCCTGGTCCGGGTCGGCGCTCATGTTCACGAAGGGAAGCACGACGATGGAGGGCTTGTCGGGGAGCGGCGGATCGACGGGGGGAGCACCTACACCGGCAAGGTCGATCAGCAGGCCCAGGGGTCGGGGCCAGCTCGCCCAGAGGCCGAGCCCCAGGAGCAGCAGACCCGTCGCCGTTGCGACCAGCAACCTGTGGAGACGTCGGGGTCGCTTGTCCGGCGGGGTCGACGCGCGCGCTGACGCTTCCGGCTGGCTCTGCGGCTGCACCCGGTAGACGCGGACCGGATTCGGGATGTTCTTGACCGTCTGATCGCCGAGGTCGGTGAATTCGACGTCCAGCTTGTTGCGCACCTGCTCGTGCACGGTCGCCGAGATGCAGACGCCGCCGGCCTCTGCCAGCGACTCCAGGCGAGCCGCAATATTGACGCCGTCGCCGTAGATCCGATTCCCCTTCGCGGCCACGTCCCCCATGTGGATGCCGATCCGGAAGTCCATGCGGCGCTCGGTGGAGAGGCTCGCGTTCCGCACCCGGAGGACTCCCTGGATCCCGACGGCGCCCCGCAC
>JACZXC010000155.1 GCA_022571825.1 Myxococcales bacterium
TGATGCCCGACCGCAACAGTGCGGAGATCCAGTCGATGAGTTCGGACGTCGAGGGTTTCTTGCGAAGCTCGTGCTGCCCGCGCAGCCAATAGAACTTGATGAGCACCTGGTCGAGCAAGGTTCCGTCGAGATTCGGGTGGTGAACCGCGATGATTTCCTTCATCAACTCGACGGTCGGAAAATCGATGAAGTGGAAGATGCAACGGCGCAAGAAGGCGTCGGGAAGCTCCTTCTCGTTGTTGGAGGTAATGATCAGCACCGGCCGTTCCACCGCAACGATCTCGTCCCCCGTCTCCATCACCGTGAAGCGCATCTCGTCGAGCTCGAGCAGGAGGTCGTTGGGAAACTCGAGATCGGCCTTGTCGATTTCGTCGATCAGCAGCACGTGGCGCTCTTCGGCCTTGAAAACCCGCCCGAGAGGGCCGAGCTTGATGTAACTTCGGATGTCTCCCACGTTGCCGTCGCCGAAGCGCGCGTCGTTGAGACGCTGGATGGTGTCATATACGTAGAGGCCCTCGGCGGCTTTCGACGTCGACTTGATATACCAGGATTCCATCGGCATACCGAGAGCTTCGGCAATGTGCTTGGCCAGCAGGGTCTTGCCCGTGCCCGGCTCGCCCTTGATGAGCAGCGGTCGCTCGAGCGCGATGGCGCAGTTGACGGCTTCGATCAGAGCGCTCGAGGCGATGTAGCCCCGGGTGCCCTGGAATTGATTGAACTCGGCGTTTCCGGTCGCTTCGGTCATCTGCGGTTCCAGTTCGGGTCCATGGGAGTCCTTCGCATCGTGTTCGGTGGTTTCACAGGGGGGTTGGGCCGGGCGCCCCGCGCAAAGCGGGCCGCCCGGAGCCGCGACGGCTCAGGATAGGCGGAGTCTTCGATTCGCGCGAACCGGAGCCCGAGCGGCGCTCGCCGTGATAGACTCGTCTGCCTGATTCTGCCACGCGTCGAAGGGGTACCGTGGAAGGAGACACGATGGGAAACGCGGTCGTGGGGGACCGATCCTACCGGATGTACATCGATGGGAAATGGGTGGAGGCCGTCTCCGGCGCGACCTACGACCTCCCGAATCCGGCGACCGAAGAGACCTTTGCCACCGCGCCGGACGCGGGTCGCGAGGACATGCAGCGCGCGATCCGCGCCGCCCGCCGCAGCTTCGACGAAGGCCCCTGGGTCCAGACCACACCCCGCGAACGCTCGCGCATTCTCGAACGCATCGCCGACCGGCTCGAGGCCCGAAAGGAAGAGTTCCGGCAGGTCCTCGTGTCCGCCCACGCCTGCGAGTATCTCACCCATACCGTCAACGTCGATTTACCGATCGACCTGCTCCGCAACTACGCCGCCCTCGCGCTCAAGTTTCCGTTCGAGGAGCCCCTGCCCCACGCCATTTCGAAGCTCGCACCGGTACCGACCCTGGTGAGCTCCATGGTGCATCGGCAGCCGGTGGGTGTGTGCGGGCTGATTCCCACCTGGAACTTCCCGTTGTTCGTGACCGTCCAGAAGCTGGGGCCTGTGATCGCGACCGGTTGCACCGCCGTCTGCAAACCATCGCCCTACGGGCCGCTCATCGACCTGCTCCTGGCCGAGGTCGTCGAGGAGTGCGGGGTGCCGCCGGGAGTCTGGAACGTGGTATGCGGTCAGGCTCCCGAACTCGGTGCGGAGCTGGTGTCGAGTCCCCTGGTCGACAAGATCAGCTTCACCGGATCGGTGGCGACGGGCAAGAAGGTCATGGCAGCGGCCGGCGCGACGCTGAAGCGGGTTCATCTCGAGCTCGGCGGCAAGTCGGCCCAGATCATTCTCGACGACTGGGAGCTGGATTCGGCGGCGCCGATCGCGGCCTCACCCACCTTCTTTCACGCGGGTCAGGGCTGCGCGATCACGACGCGGGTGTTGATCCAGAAGAAACGCCACGACGAGCTCGTCGAAAAGATGATCCGCTTCATCGAGAACGTCGTGACCGTTGGCGACCCCTCGGATCCCACCAAGATGCTGGGCCCGGTGATTCGCGAAGAGCGGCGCCAGAGCATCGAGCAATACATTGCGCTGGGAAGGGAGCAGGGCGCCGAGCTGGTGACCGGCGGCGGGCGTCCCAAAGATCTTCCGGTGGGCTACTTCGTCGAGCCCACGGTCTTCGCCCATGTGAAGAACGACATGCGGATCGCTCGGGAAGAGATCTTCGGGCCCGTGGTCTCCGTGATCCCCTTCGAGGACGAGGCCGACGCCATTCGCATCGCGAACGACTCCGCGTTCGGGCTGTCCGGCGGAATCCTGACCCACGATGCGGCCACGGGCGTGGCGATGGCGAAGAAGATTCGCACGGGGAGTGTCGGCATCGCCGGTGCCAACAACCTGCTGCACGCACCCTTCGGTGGCTTCAAGGAGTCCGGGATCGGTCGCGAGAGCGGGGAGTTCGGGTTGCACGAGTTCACCGAGATTCAGGCGATCTCCTGGCCCGGCTGAACTCTTCGACGCGTCAGCCCGAGGGCTCGTTCGCGACCCGGTCCGTCAGCAGGGCGGCCAGGGCGCGCTTGTCGATCTTTCCGCTGTCGGTGAACGGAAGCTCGCCGTCTTCGGTGAAGAAGAAGAAGTGGCGGGGGATCTTGTAAGCGGAGAGTTGCGCGCGCAGGCGTTGGCTCAGGGTCCCGGCGCTCGCGCTCTCGCCCTGCTTCAGGACGACTGCCGCGGCCACGTTCTGCCCTCGTGCCGGGTCGGGTACGCCCACCACGAACGCCGACAGCACCTCCGGAAGCGACTCCATCACCAGCTCCACCTCGCGCGGGGTGACGTTGGCACCGGCCGTTTTGATCAACTCCCCCAACCGTGCCTTGAAGAAGAGATAGCCGTCCCGGTCGAAGCTGCCGGCGTCGCCGGTGTGATAGAAGCCGTCCGGGTCGAAGACTTCCTCGCGTTCCAGCTTGTGCAGGCCCTGCATCAGGCAGTAGCCGCGGACGCAGATTTCACCCAGCTCGCCGGCTTTCAGCGTCTTTCCGGTCTCGGGGTCGACGATCTTGTGCTCGAGCCCCGGCACCGACTTCCCGAACGAGCCGCGCAGGCTCTCCGGTAGATCGACGTCCATGCGGGCGATGGTGTGGGGCCCGCAGGTCTCGGTCATGCCCAGGGAATTCGAGCGCAACTCGGGATCCTTCGGACGCACCTCATCCGGGAGAATGTCGTAGAGGTTGCCGGATCGGATCGATGAGAGATCGCGCTGTTTGAAGCTCGGGTGCTCCATCATGGCCTTCGAGTAGTGAGGCCAGCCGGCTACGATCGTGGCGCGCTCCCGTTCGATTAAGTCCAGGGTGCGGCCCGCGTCGAAGGATTCCTCGCACAGCATGAAGGCGCCGGCGTGCATATACGCGAAGAAGGAGAACACGAAGCCCCCCACCCAGAAGAAGGGCATGGGCGAGAAAGCGCGGTCCTCGGCACTGATGTCCCGGTAGCTGTTCAGGTTGAAGGAGTGGCGGATGACTCCGCCATGGGTGTGGATCGCGCCCTTGGGATCCGCGGTGCTGCCCGAGCTGTAGATCGTGACCATCGGGTCGGCGGGTGTGACGCAGCTCTCCACCTCGGACAGAAAACCGCGGTCGATCTCCGGAGTCGCATCGGCGGCCTCCTCGAGGGCCCGGACCGGGTGCGCCCAGGACCGCCCATGCTCGCCCCAGACGTACACGTGGCGCAGACAGGGAAGCTCCGGCGCGATCAGGGAGCCGGCCCGCTGGCTGGCAAGGCTCGGGGCGCAGGCCTCGAGCCTCGCGAGATAGTCGTTGTTCAGGAGACGCCCGACGGTCAAGAGCGTATGCACATCGGCGTGACGCATGACCCAGCCGAGCTCGCGCGGCTGGTAGAAGGTGTTCATCGGCACCACGACCGCGCCGACCCGCGCCGCCGCCAGGAACCCCACGACCCAATCGGGACCGTTGGGTGCCAACAGTCCCACGCGGGTGCCCTTGGCGATTCCCGACGCCAGCAACCCCCTCGCCAGCAGCTGCGAGCGCTCGTCGGCCTCGCGGTAGCTGATCCGGTCGTCGCCCAGCACGATCAGCGGCCGGTCGCCGAAGGCCTGGGCGCGGGTGCGGATGAACTCGGGAAGGGTCGGGGTGTAGTCGGGAAACGGCATGCTCTAGACCTACACCAGGGGCCGGGTCGGTGTCCAGATGAGGATGCTCGGCGTCGCCGTCGGCCACGGCGGTGCGAATTGAGGTTAGAATGCGGCGGCCAGTTCTCTGCGCGGCCCGTTACAATCGGGACGGGCCGGACGGGAAGGGAGGCACCGTGGAGTTCGAGTGGTCCCAAGAGGATCGGGAGTTTCGACGCGAGCTACAGGAGTTCCTCGACGAGAACCTCCCCGGGAACTGGGATCAGATCTCGAAGGACGGCCCCGGGAGCGACGCCCAAGCGGAGTTCGCGTCGGAGTTCTGCCCCAAGCTCGCCCAGAAGGGCTGGCTCACCCAGAACTGGCCGCGGGAGTACGGAGGCCGCGACGCCACCCCCTGGCGCCACGCCATCCTCGGCGAAGAGATGTGGAAGCGGGGCGAGCCCCGAAGCTCCCAGTACATGAACGTCAACTGGGTGGGGCCGACCATCATGCGCTACGGCAGCGAGGAGCAGAAGGCCGCCTTTCTGCCGCCCATTTCGGAGGGGCGAGCCACCTGGTGCCAGGGTTTCTCCGAGCCCGAGGCCGGATCGGACCTGGTTTCCCTGCGTACTCTCGCGCTTCGCGACGGTGATGACTACCTCATCAACGGCTCGAAAATCTGGACCTCCTACTGCAACTACGCCCAACACTGCTTCCTGGTGGTTCGCACCGATCCAAACTCCAAGCGACATCGCGGCATCTCGGTGCTGCTGGTTCCGATGGACACCCCCGGCATCGAGATCCGTGAGATTCCCTCGCTGGTGGGCGAGCGCTACTTCTTCGAGGTCTTCCTCAGCGACGTGCGGGTGCCGATCTCGAGTCGCCTCGGTCCCGAGAACGAGGGCTGGGAGGTGGTGACCTATTCTCTTGCCTTCGAGCGGGTAGGCGCTCCGCGTTACGCTCGAGCCGCGCTCACCCTCGACGAGCTCGCCAAACTCGCTGAGGAACGCGGTCTGCTCGAGGATCCCACCGTTCTCGAGAAGCTGGGCGAAGCACGTGCCCTGTGCGAAGCCTCGCGTCTTCTCACCTATCGCGTCATCGACCTGCGCGCCCACGATTCTCCGCCCACTGCCGACACCAATGTGGCGCGCGTGGCCGGTACCATGGCCGAGCGCGCGGTCTCCGAGCTCGCCTTCGAGATCTTCGGACCCGAAGCGCTCGAGTACGGTCACTCCGCCGAAGCGCACTATCGGCTGGCCATGACCGCGGGCGTCGCCGTCGGCACCACCGAAGTGAACCTCAACCTGATTGCCAGCCGCTTCCTCGAACTCCCCAAGGAGTAGGTGCGTCGTGGATTTCGACCTCAACGAAGAGCAACAGGCGGTCCTGGCCGCGGTGGGTCAGCTGCTGGCCCAGCGCGCGGGTGCTGAGCGCGCCATCGAGCTCGCCAAGAAGGCCGAGTACGACGGTGAGTTGGAAGCGGCCCTGTCAAAATCTGGCTTTCTGGACGTGGCACTCGACGTGGAGATGGGATTTCTCGAAGCGGTGCTGGTGACCGAAGCGGTTTCGGCCGCGGCCGGCGTCGTTTCGATCGGTGCTCAGCTGCTGGTGGCACCCGGTCTGACGCGCCGCAACCTGCCCGGGCCCGTGGCCGTCACGAGGCTGGGTCATCGGGGCCCCGTGCGGTTCGGTGCCCACGCGCGGACGCTGTTGCTCGACGCTGGCGACGAAGCCCGCCTGATCGAGCTGGATCCTTCCAAGGCCGAGCCCGTGCGCTCGAACTTCGGCTACCCGATGGGCCGCATCGAGATCGATCCGATCGCGGGAGAGAGTCTGGGACCCGGAAGCGGCGCCACGCTGCGGAACTGGTGGCGTCTTGCGATCGCGGCGGAGGCTGTGGGCAGCATGGGATCGGCGCTCGACGTGACCGTCGCGTACGTGAAGCAGCGTCACCAGTTCGGACGCGCCATCGGTTCTTTCCAGGCGATCCAGCATCGCCTGGCCCAGTGCGCCGTATTGCGCGAAGCCACTCGTTGGATGGTCTACGAAGCGGCCTACAAAGGGGCGCCGGCCGATGCGACCGCGACCGCGGCCGCCTATGCGACAAAGGCGGCCGACCAGATCTTTGCCGAAACCCACCAGCTCACGGGAGCCATGGGATTCACCCGCGAACACGACCTCCACGTCTGGAGCATGCGACTCCAGGCGCTGCGGCTCGAGGCGGGTGGGATCTACGGCCACCAACGCGCAGCCGCGCAAGCGCGTTGGCTGGGCCGCTGAGGGCTTTCGATGTCCGATGGTCTCGATCTCGCATTCGATGACGGACAGCAGGCGGTGGCCGACGCCATCGGCCAGTTCTGTGCAGACCGATGCGACGACGAGACGGTCAGGTCGCTCGAAAACCGGTTCCCGACGGAGCTCTGGGGCGAGCTGGCCGAGCTCGGCGTGCTGGCGCTGCTGACGCCCGAAGGCGACGGAGGAGCCGTCGAGCTGGTGGCGGCCTGTGAAGCGCTCGGAAGCTCCGTCTTTCCCGGTCCGCTTCCGGCTACGTTCTTCGCGACCCAGCTTCTCTCGGAATCCGAGCGACAGAAGGTCGCATCGGGTGCCGCGGTGGTTTCCTTGGGAACCGGATCCCTGATGCCGTGGGCGCCCCACGCCGACATCTTCATCGTGATCGACGGGGATCGTGCGCATTGGGCGACGCCGGTCGGCGCAGTTGAACCGGTCGAGACCCTCGGCGGTGAGCCGTGGGGTCGCGTCGCGCTCGAACGCATCGAAGATCTGGGTCCAGTGGCAGCCGCGCGCCGCGTCCACGACC
>JACZXC010000156.1 GCA_022571825.1 Myxococcales bacterium
GTTCGCAGCGCCCGGCTTCTTCTTCATGCGCGCCGCCATCTTCTTCATGAAGGCCAGGCGCGCCGCCTTGTAGACCTCGTGATACTTGGAGGCGAGCTGCCCCAGGACCGCTTCGTCCTTGATCAACACATGGGAATCGGCGGAAACAATGCGCTCCCGGGCCATGGCATTCCTCCGACGGGTGGGGGGCAGTCCCAGGCGGGAAGCTGCCGGGTTTTTCGGGTCAGTTCGAAATCTGGCACCGGAATCTGACGCTATGTCAACTCATCATACTCACGCCGAGTACTGAAGTCTATTGCCGATCGCACCGGGAGATACTGTCAATTGTTGTGGAACGTCGACTGACAGACCCTGATCGACGACTTCGTGGCTTGAGGTCTCTGGAGTTTTGAGCCAGGATCAATCCATGCGCCCCCCGATCCAGTACGCGAAGAGCGGCGACCTCCAGATCGCCTACCAGGTCCTGGGCGAGGGACCCCTCGATCTCGTCTTCGTCCCCCCCTTCCTCTGGCACCTCGAGTACTGCTGGGAAGACTCGGCTATCTCGCGCTTCCTAGAGCGCCTCGCCTCCTTCTCGCGGCTGGTCCTCTTCGACAAGCGAGGCATGGGCCTCTCGGACCGCTTCGAAGGGGTGGCGACGCTGGAAGAGCGCATGGACGACGTCCGGGCGGTGATGGACGCGGTCGGCCTCGAGCGCGCGGCCCTCTTCGGAGTCTCCGAAGGGGGTCCGATGTCGCTGCTCTTTGCGGCCACCTACCCCGAGCGGGTCCAGGCGCTCGCGCTCTGCGCAGTCTTCGCGAGGACGAAGCGGGCGCCGGACTACCCGTGGGGCGTAACATCAGAATGGGTGGAGGAATTCGCGGCCGGCTTGAAGGAGCACTGGGGGCGAGACGGGCTCATGGCTCCGCTCGTCGCACCCGAGCTGCGGAGCGACCCGAACGCCCTCGAGTTCTGGGCGCGCTTCGAGCGCAACTGCGCGAGTCCCGGCACGGCCCTCGCAATGATGCGGATGGGTCTCGAGATCGACGTGCGGCCGGTGCTTTCCACCATCCACGTCCCCACCCTCGTCGTGCACCACACGGATGACCCAATCGTCCCGGTGGGCGGTGCGCGCTACCTGGCGGAGCAGATTCCAAGCGCGCGCTTCGTCGAGCTGCCCGGGGACGCCCACTCGGTATTCCACGTCGACCTGGATGCTCTCCTCGGCGAGGTTCAGGAGTTCCTGACCGGGACGCGTCCGGTGCTGGAGCCGAATCGGGTCCTGGCCACGGTCCTCTTCACCGACATCGTCGACTCGACGCGGCGTGCCGCCGAACTCGGGGATCGGCGCTGGCGCGAGGTTCTCGAGAGCCATCACGCCATCGTGCGTCGCGAGCTCGTGCGCTTCCAGGGCCGCGAGGTCGATACGGCCGGGGACGGGTTCCTCGCCGTCTTCGACGGGCCGGGGCGCGCCATCCGCTGCGCCGCGGCGATCCGCACGGCCGTCCAGCCTCTCGGCATCGAGGTTCGCGCCGGGCTTCACACCGGCGAGTGCGAACGGATGGGCGAGAAGATCGGCGGGATCGCGGTCCACATCGGCGCCCGCGTGGCTTCGAGCGCCGAGCGAGGCGAGGTGCGGGTATCGAGCACCGTCAAGGACCTGGTCGTGGGCTCGGGCATCGAGTTCGCCGACCGCGGCCACCACGTGCTCAAGGGTGTTCCAGGGAAGTGGCAGCTCTTCAGCGTGGCATCGGCGTGAGGGCTCCTCTGGCTTCGCGACCTGTCACGCAGCCCAGGGCAGTGGCACGAGGATCTCGATCAAGTCGGCCAATTCGGCAGGGTCCTGCTTCCGTGAGATCCTGCGGACGGGCACCGGCGGCTAGCGGATCGATTCGTCAGCGGGGAAGTCCGAGAACGCGTTCGGCGATGATGTTGCGCTGCACCTCGGAGGTGCCCGCGTAGATCGTCGCCGCTCGACTCCACAGCAGCTCATGGCTCCAGTGTCCATTGTCGATGGCATCGGGATCGTCATGGAGCAGCAACCCGCGCGGACCCAGGATTTCCACGGCGAGTTCCTTGACACGCTGGTCGAGTTCGCTCCAACCGAGCTTGAGTGTCGATCCACCGGGCCCGGGAGACCCGGTGCGTTCGATCTGAGAGGCGTTTCGGTAGGCGCTTACGCCCAGGGCCGTCAATTCGATCGTGACCCGCGCGATCCGCTGGCGAATCACAGGGTCGTCGCAGGCCATGCCACCCCGCCGGGGAACCCGCCGGGCCAGATCTTGCAGCCAGGCGATTTCCGCTTTTAGGCGCGCGTGGGGAGATGCGGAGACCCTCTCGTGGGAGAGCGTGTCGATGATGACGCTCCAACCGCCGCCGATCTCGCCCACCACATTGTCCACGGGCACGCGCACCTTGTCGAAGAACACCTCGTTGAACCAGGACTCGCCGGTCATCTCGACGAGGGGGCGGACATCGATTCCCGGGGTCTTCATGTCCACGAGCAGGAACGTGAGTCCGTCGTGCTTGCGCTCGACCTCGGAATCCGTCCGGACCACGAGTATACACCAATCGGAGTATAGAGCAAAGCTCGTCCAGATTTTCTGACCGGTCACGATGATCTCATCGCCCCGAACCTCGCCGCGCGTGCGCAGCGCCGCGAGATCGGAGCCCGCGTTCGGCTCGGAGAAGCCCTGACACCAGACTTCGTCGCCAGACAGGATCGGCGCCAGGAAGCGCTTCTGCTGCCACGGCTTTCCGCAGCCGATCAGGACCGGTCCGGTGAGGGTGATCCCAACGCTGATGCTCATCTGGTCCGGCGCCCAGGCTCGCGCGTACTCCTCGCTCCAGATCATCTGATCCAGAATGCCGGCGCCGCGACCGCCGTGCTCGACCGGCCAGGCGAGCCCCGCCCAGCCCCCCTGGTACAGCACGCGCTGCCACTCTTTGGCGAAGCCGAATCGCTCGGCGGGGATCTCGGGACCGCGTTTGCCGGGGGCTCCCCAACCCGGCGGCAGGTTCTTCTGGAGCCAACTGCGCACCTCCATTCGGAAGCGCTGCTGCTCCGGGCTATCGCGAAACTCCACGCGCGGTCAGCCGTTCTGCGCGGCGAAGAAGAGATCGTTGGCGTTCGTGTAGAGAAACTTGTCGAGTACGCCGTCGCGTAGGTCGAGCTGCACCGCTTCCTTGAGGCACCGCTCCATCTGAATCGCGGGATGATCCGAGGCGAAGATCACCTTTCCCTGACCGCGCGTGTTCATGAAATGGATCAGCTCCGGCGGGAAGTATTTGGGCAGATAAGCCGAGGTCATCATGTAGAGATTGGGGTACTTGAGCATCAGGCGGCACGCCTCATTCCACCAGGGATCCGCGCCGTGGGCCATCACGAGCTTGAGCTCGGGGAAGTAGAGGCACACCTTGTCCAGGTGCATGGGATGCTGGCACTCCCCCGGCACTGGCGGCCCGGGAATGCCCGTATTGATCGTGATCGGAAGGCCCAGCTCAACGCATTTCGTGTAGATCGGGTAGTAGATGGCATCGTTCGGCGGAACGTCCAGGTAGAAGGGTGTGATGCGCGCGAGCACGCCGTGATGCTCTCGGGTGAAGGCCTCGATGGCGCGCACGGCCTTCATGCCCTTGCGCGGGTCGACATGGCAGCTGAGGGCGAAGCGATCCGGCCGCGCCTGGGCAAACGAGAGAACCTGCTCCTCGGGGCGATGGACGTCGGTGGTCAGGATTGCCTTCTCGATGCCGAGGGTATCCATCGTCCTCAGCATTTCTTCGATCGAGTAGTTTCGGAAGAAGTCCTCGCCCTGCCTGAAGTAGTTCTCGGCCACCTCCTTCAGGTAATTCGGGCGGCCCATGGCGCCCATGTTCACGTTGACCCAACAGTCGATCGCCCGCACCGTCATCTCCGCCTCGCTCGGCGACCCGTCACTCGGCGCGCTGGGCCGCCTCGAGGTCTTCTTCGCTGAAAAACTGGCGCCACCAGCTCCGATATACGCCGAACGCGCCGTCGCCGTCGCACAGCAGCGGCTGCGCGTAGTACTTCTTGTTCTCCCAGATCGGGATGTCCTCGGACATCTGCTTCTCGAGATCCTTGATGATGGCGTTGCCGACGCCCAGCGCTGCCTTCTTGTCGCCGGACGTGTTCACGGTGTACGCGAAGCTCGTGTCGGTGAACTCTTCGTCGATGGGTGTTGAGGTGTTCACCATGATCGTCTCGACAATGCCGGTGAGGTGAACCGTCTGGAAGCCGGGTCCGAAGTCCGTGGTGTCGATGCCCCCGTCGACGGTGCCGCGCGGCGTGGCGAGCTTCATCCGCGACCGGCAGCGGAGGATATGACCGTCGACTTCGGTCTCGGTCACGGGCGTGGTCTTGGTCCCGTGGACGTAGCGGAAATGCACCTGATCCACGGCGTTCTCGTTCATATCGATCCAGCGCGCCCGGACCCGCCAGCGGCGGATCTCCAGGGGGCTCCAATCCGGATCACCGATCTGGGTCAGCTCGGGAAGCTCGAAGCTGGGCGGCTCGCCGCGAGCGTGGTACCACACGAAGATGATTCCATTCCGCTCCAGGACGGGCCACGAGCGCATCCGAGCCCGACTGGGAATCCGCTGGGCGTAGGGAATGTCGATGCAGCGGCCATCGCCGTCCCAACACCAGTTGTGAAACGGGCAGCGCAGGCCACTTCCCTCGACGCGCCCGCCGTAGCCCAGGTGCGCGCCCAGGTGGCGGCAGTGCGCGTCGAGCAGATGGGGCGCACCCGCCTCGTCTCGGAAGAGCACGAGGTCCCGGCCGAAGTAGAACAGGGGCGCTACGTCGCCCACCTCGAACTCGCGGGAGTACGCGATCCGAAACCACCCGTTCGGATAGGCCGGAAAGGGATAGCGCGAACCCATGCTGTCCTCCCCGTTCTCGACCCTTTCTCCCGAATCTGACGATCCATCAGCTACTTTATCTGATGGGGTGCCCCAACGGCTACCCAACGGGAAGGCCCGCCGCCGGCGCGCGCACAGCGAAGCCATAGGCGATGAAGGCCCCGGCATAGCAGATTGCGCCGGCCCAGTAGGAGGCCGAGATCCCGTAGGCCAGCGCGATCGCGACTCCTCCCACCGAGGCGAAGACGGACATCGCTCCGTTGATGGCCCACAGCCAAGCGGTCAAGCGGCTCGCCTTCTCCGAGGCGAGCTGCATTCCCAGAGGAAAGGCCATCCCCATGAAGAAGCCCAGGGGCGCGATCATCGCCGTGGCGACGGCGATTCGCACAGGCGTGGCCGCGTCCCGATACGCGCTCACGGCCACCGGGGTCGAGATGCCGAAGACGACCAGAGCCGCCAGGAGACCGAACCCACACGCGGCGGCGGCGAAGCGTCGAGAGCGCTGGAGCGCCGATTGCATGAACAGGCTTCCCAGCCCGCTCGCCAGGAGCAGAGAGGAGAGAACCACGGAGAGCCCGTAGGTGGGGTGGCCCAGAAAGACCGTCAGCCTCTGAGCCTGCGAGAAGCGGGGCGAGGGTTCGACTTAGAGTTCGCTGCCCCAGATCGTCTTGATCTTCGCCTTGCCGAGCATCTGCTCGGGGGTATAACCGCCGAGATGATGCCGCGGCCCCGGGTAGCCCACGAGCTTCCAGCCGGCGTAGTCGCGATTTCCCCCGTACTTGGGATCCGCCAGGAAGCCGATGATCGTGTGGGCGCGCACGGTCTCGAAGAAGACGGGCGCGGATATCGGACCCTCGGGCCAGCCGGGCGCCTGTCCGGACTCGAGTGCGACCAGCACCTGATCTTGCCGGATCGGATCGAGCTCGACGAACGCCTTCGCGAAGCGCTCCTTTGCGACGGCATCGGTTCCCGACGCGCCCAGGCGATACAGCGGCAGTGCCCGAGCGTCTTCGTTGGCGAGGGCCTTGTCGATGAAATTGACGCAACCCGCTTCGATGGCACCCGGCTCGGCATCCGTCGGAATGATACGGCCGGTGATCGCTTCCACGGTCTTCCACTCGGTGAGGCTGAAGACGACCGGTGTCGCCGACGCGGCGGCGGCCCGGGCCGCCTTCGGGCGTGGGAGCTGAAGGACGATCCAGATGCCGCCTCCGTAGATCGAGCCGTCCCGCAGGAACTGGCGGCGCGAAACCCCCGGGCCGACCCGCCCCTCGAATTCTCCCGGCACGCTTCGACGATACTTCAGCGCCTTGCGGAATTACAGCGTCTCGCCGGGGACGGTGCTTCAGGAAGTTCCGGTTCGAGGATCGTTCTGGCGGTCGAGATCGAGGGAGATGGAGTTCATGCAGTAGCGCTGGCCGGTGGGGGCGGGGCCGTCGTCGAAAACGTGGCCCAGGTGGGCATCACAGCGGCGGCACGCGACTTCGGTGCGAAGCATTCCGGCGCTGGCATCCGACCGGGACTGGACGCTTTCATCGGACAGCGGCGCCGTGAAGCTCGGCCAGCCCGTTCCCGAGTCGAATTTGGCGTCGGCGCTGAAGAGCGGGTGGCCGCAGCAGGCGCAGCGGTAGATTCCCTGGTCCTTGCAGTCGTTGTACTTCCCGCTGAAGGGCCCCTCGGTCCCCTTGCGCCGGCAGACCTGGTATTGCTCGGCGGTGAGCGCTTGCCTCCACTCGGCGTCGCTTCGAACCAGCTTGTCGACCATGGCATCCCTCCCTCGCCACTCCTCGGGAACCCGGAAAATTCGGAGGAACCCGGAGAAATAGGGTACAGAAATCGTTGAAAGAAGACGCGGCGGCGGCTTATGATGGCGGGCCGGGGGAGCGGAGGCGAGGAGAACGATGGGAAAATTCGGCCGGGCCGAGCTCGAGCGGGCGTTCCAGCATTACTGGGAAACGGGTGCCGTCCATGAGAACTGGGAGGGCTT
>JACZXC010000157.1 GCA_022571825.1 Myxococcales bacterium
CCGCTGCCCGGCGCGAAGGTGAGCGTGCCCGTGGCGTTGGCGCCCGAAGAGTCGCCGGTGTAGGTGAAGTCGGCGAGTCCCTCGAGGGTGAGCGGGACCGCCGCCGCTCCCGACGCCAGCAGGCAGACGAGAAGGCTCGCCAGCGCGAAGGCCCCGCCGGCGCCGATCCAGCGTCGCAAATGATCCGCGTTCATTCCCCCCTCCCGTGGGTGAATTCAGCTCGAGACGATCCCCGTGGACCTCCCCGATTCAGACGCCTCCTCGCCGCATACGCACACGCCGCGCGACCGTCATCAGTCCGAGCAGCCCGATGCCCGTGAGGAGCGCGGTTCCGGGCTCGGGCACGAACGCCACCGATGTGATCGGCACGATGGTGCCCTGGAAAGCCGCGATGAAGTCGCTGTTGATCACGTTGCCGTCGGCCGCGAGACCGTTGAGCGACGGGACGAAGTTGAAGGCTCCGAGCGACACCTCGACGTGCCCCGTGCCCGAGGGCCCGAACAGGGCGACGATGTTCGGGAGGCCGCCGGTGATGAGGAGGTTCGTGGACACACTCAGCGTCTGGCCCGGCTGCGAGGTGTCGATCAGCCCGGCGACGCTGAACACGCCGCTGTAGTTGCCCTGAAGGACCACCAGGTTGCCCAGGGTGATCCGGACGTCGGGCCCCGCGGCGCCGGTGGTGCCGAAGGTGGCGATCGTGTTGAGCTTCGTCGCGCTGATGAAGCTGCCGAAGTAGCTCGTGAGCTTCGCGCTGAAGTCGAGGTCGGCGAACGAGGTGTCGAGGTTGACGGTGCCGCCTCCCTCGGGCCGCTCGACCGTGAACTCCCGGGGGCGCCCCGTGCCGCTGAGAATCTGGCTCACACTGTCGTAGCTCGCCTGGTGGCCGTTGAGGAAGAGCGCATCGACGCTGATGAGCGTCAGCAGGTCGCCGTTCTGAAGACCAAAGGGTCCCGCCTGCGCGGGCGCGGCCAGCAGGATCCCCGCCAGCACCCCAAGAATCCAATTCGGTCGACGCGATCTCAGCCCAGCCAACATTCCGATCTCCTTCCCCACAACATCCGCCCGCCCCGCGTCACGCGCGGACGTCCGGCGTAGCCAGATCAACACAGCCTCTGCTGGAAGTGGGATAAAGCCAAATATCCCCACGGATACCCGTAGGCATCCCCTTCCGTGCAGAGACTCCTGCAATCCACATGCCGGTTGAGGGGATCCAGCCCGGCGGAGGAATCCCTTGATCAATCAATGACTTGGAACCATGCGTCGCCAGCCTGGGAGGGGCTTCTTGCGACGTTCTGGAAAGACCCTTCCGCTCCAGCGGAAAATCTTTTCCCGAAGCCCCCACGGGGGGAGTCTGACCTCACCCGGGTGAGGGAAGCGTCGGGCTAGCGGTAGGCACGGATTGGGCCCGCCGGGGGCCGGAGACGGGTGCGGGTCACTCCGCGTATCCGAGCTCGTGCAGGGCTTCGCGTGTTTCCGGGTCGAGGGGGGCTGAGGCGCGGCCGGTCCGGTGGAGACGGCCCTGCGCCGTCGCCACCAGATCCGCCGCCGCGCCTCCCGCGTTCCCCGAGCCCGACTCCCCGGTGCTCGAGGTCAGGGAGCCGTCGTCGGCCAGGATCAGGAGCCGGGTGCCGTCGCTGGCCGCGGCGCCGTGGGCGCGCACCGGCTCCCGGATCCGAAGCCCAAAGCTCCGGCGCTCGATCCCCACCAGACGCCTCACGGCGCTGCGTCGCCGCAGGTCGCGCCGGTCCGAAGCCTGGGCTTCAGGGTCCTCGATCCCCGCCGCGGCCAGAAGCGTCGTGTAGAGGTCGCGAATCGACGCGGCGCCCCGGGAGCGCCCCGCCTCGACCCCGGGGCCGGCCAGGATCAGCGGAATCGCGACGGTCTCCAGGTCGAGAAACTCCCCGTGGTCGTAGGCGTAGCCCCGGTCGGCGAGGCGCTCGGCCAGGGTCTCGCCGTGATCGGAGAGCGCGATCACCAGGGGCGGCGCCTTCAGGATCTCGCGTGCGCCGGCAATCAGGCGCCCGAGGGCCGCATCCGCCGAGCGAACCCCCCGCGCGTAGCGCGCTGCCATCGCCCCGCGCTCGCTCTCGGTTGCGTAGCGCACGCCATCGTCGATCCAGCCGTAGGCCGAGGCCTCGACCGGAAAACTCCGTCGTTTCTCGTCGGCGGATCCGTAGGGCGCGTGGGCGTCGTAGAGGTGGACGAACAGGAAGACGGGTCGGCCCCTCTCGGAGCGGAGCCAAGCCAGGGCGGCCCGCGCTGCGGCCTCCCCCGTGCGCAGCACCCCGGTCGGCGCGTCGTAGATCTCGAAGCCCCGGAGGCCCGTCGCGCGGGAACTCATCAGGCGCGAGGTGACGAAGGCCGCCGTGGTGTAGCCGCGCGTGCGGAGCCGCAGGGCCAGCTCTTGAGAAGCGAACCGGGAGGCGACCGGGGAGGGCAGCGGGTCGCCGTTGCGCCGGACCCCGTGCTCCGACGGGTAGAGCCCGGTGAAGAGCGAGAGGTGGGCGGGAGCGGTGGTCGGCATGGTGGTATAGGCGGCGTCGTGTACCAGGCCCTCGGCGGCGAGGGCATCCAGGCTCGGTGTGAGCCCGCTCTCCGCTCCATAGGCCCCCACGTGGTCCCGGCGCACCGTATCGAGGGTGACCAGCAGGATGCTCGGAGAAGGCGCGCCGCACCCGGCGAGGGCCAGGCCCAGGAGAGCGCCGACGCTATTCCAGGTAACCCAGGACACTCAGGGCCTCCCGGGCCCCGTCGGGCAGGTCCGTCCGGCGCGCGGCTTGGCGGAACCGAGTGTCGTCGAGATACTCGGCCAGGGTCTTTTCGAGAACGGCGACTTCTTCCAGCACATAATCCGGAAGCGGGCCCACTTCGCGCAGCCGGGCCGACCGGCGTGGCAACGGGCGGATCCGTCCGCCGGATATGGAGTCCCTTTCATCGTTCTCGAGGGTCCGCCGATCGCGGGCGTAGTAGGTATCCCCCGAAATCACGGCCAGGCGGTGGTCATGCTCCGAGAAGATGGGGCGTTCCCCGTCGTGGGCGACCCCGGTCTCCGCAAGCGGCAGCGGACGACCCCGAAACTCGGTTGGGGCCTCGAGTCCGGCGACACGCAGGAGCGTGGGCGCGACGTCCAGCAGGCTGACGGGATGAGTCACGACGTTTCCCTCTCGGGGGCGGGAAGGTCGCCACAGCAGCGGGACGCGGATCTGGTCGAGTCCCACCGAGTGACCGTGCGCGAAATAGAAGTCGTCCTCTCCGAACGCCTCGCCGTGGTCCGACGTGAGCAGCACCGCGGGGGGATCTCCCAGGGCGTCGAGGCCTTGGACCAGGCGCTCGACGTGGGGATCGAGGTAGCGAATCTCGTCGAGGTAGCGGGCCTCGTAGGCCGGAGGCGTAAAGATTCCCGGCAGGACCTGGTACCGGGGGATCCCGCCGTCGCCGGAGTGGGTTGAGTTGACCTTCAGGCGCAGGGCATTCGGCGGGTCGCGGGTCTGCGCGGCGCCCGGGGCGTCGTAGGGCCCGTGGGGATCCTGGAAGTGAACCCAGAGGAACCAGGGCTCGCGGGCGCCGACCTGGGCCCAGGCCAGTGCCGAGTTGGCGGTGGCCTGGGCGTTTCTCTCGACGTATCGGGCCCGGTTCCGTTCGCGCTGCCGCATCCGCTGATCGAAGACGTCGAAGCCCTGGTCGAAACTTCGGCTCCGGTCGATCACCGGATTCGAGATGAACGCCGCGGTCGTGTAGCCGGCGGCACCCAGGGTCTCGGCCAGCGTGATCGCGTTCTGTCGCAGATAGCTGATCGCCGATTGGGTGACCCCGTGGGTTGCCGGGTACTGCGACGTGAGGATCGATGCGATCGACGGTGCCGTGTAGGGCGCGGCGGAGATGGCCCACTGGAAGCGGGTGCCGTGTTCGCCCAGGGCACAGATCGCCCGACCGACGCCGGGGGGGCCGCCGTAGCACTCGAGCCGGTCCGCCCGGAGGGTGTCGACGGTGATGAGCAGCAGATTGGGTCGCTTCGCCGGCTCGCCGCATCCCGCGACGGCGGCTCCCAGCGCCAAGGTCACCCGGGCCGCGTGACCGCCCCGCCATCCATCCTTCCAGCTACCATCCTTCCATCTACCCATCCGTGATACTGGAGGGTACCTTTGGTTATGGCCCAAAACCCACTGGTGCCGCCTTCGAACGGTTCCGCCGATCTCCCCGAAGACCTGGAACAGGCGATCCTCGAGCTCAAAGCCCAGCGCGATGCCGTCCTCCTGGCTCACTACTACCAAGAGAGCGAGGTCCAGGACCTGGCGGATTTCGTGGGCGACTCGCTGGCCCTGGCCCAGGCAGCGAAGCGGGTGGATCATCAGGTCATCGTCTTCTGCGGCGTCCACTTCATGGCCGAGACCGCGAAGATCTTGAATCCGGAACGGACGGTCGTGATTCCGGACGCGAACGCGGGCTGCTCCCTGGCCGATGGCTGCCCGCCCGACGCCTTTGGCGAATTCATCCAGGGGCATCCCGGCGCGGCGGTGCTCTCCTACATCAACACATCGGCCGAGGTGAAGGCGCAGAGCGACCTGATCTGCACCTCGTCGAACGCCGCCCAGATGGCGGCGGTCTTCGAGGGTCGTCCGCTCATTTTCGCGCCCGACCGTCACCTGGCGCGCTGGGTGGCGAAGCAGGCCGATCGTCCGGACCTGATCATCTGGCAGGGCACCTGCGTGGTGCACGAGCAGTTCAGCGCCAAACGACTGGTGCAGCTTCGGTTCCGCCACCCGGACGCCGAAGTGCTCGCCCACCCGGAGTGCGACGAGGCGGTGCTCGATCAGGCGGACTTCGTGGCTTCGACCACCGGCATCATCCAACGGGCGGTGGAATCTCCGGCGAAGACCCTGATCATCGCCACCGAAGACGGCGTGTTTCACCAGATCCAGCAGCGCGCCCCCGACAAACAGCTGATCCAGGCTCCGGGGATGGACGAGAGCTGCGCCTGCAATCAGTGCCCCTACATGCGGCTCAACACCCTCGAGAAGCTGTACCTGTGCCTGCGCGATCTGAAACCTGAGGTGACCGTTCCGGAGGAGGTCCGGGTGCGTGCCCTGCATCCCATCGAGCGCATGCTCGAGCTCTCCGGGTGAGGATTTTCCCGGTCAGACGGCCGCGAGTTCCTCGGGCGTGAAGCCGTAGAGCGAGGCGTACTCGGGGTCGCGCTTCGCGATCAGCTTGGCGCGGTTCACCATCACGTGACACTGCTTGACGGTGGCGTCGTCCTGCATCTTGCCCTCGAGCATGAGCGTGCCGGTTCCGTCGCCCATGGCATCGATGACGCGGCGGGCCCACTTCACCTCATCCGGCGGCGGGCTGAATACCCGCCGGGCGATCTCGATCTGGCTCGGGTGCAGGGACCAGGCCCCCACACAACCCATCAGGAAGGCGTTTCGGAACTGGTCCTCGCAGGCCACCGGGTCATCGATTCCGCCGAAGGGGCCGTAATAGGGAAGGGCGCCGGTCGAGACACAGGCATCGACCATGCGAGCCATGGTGTAGTGCCAGAGGTCCTGCTGGGCGGTGGGTCGCGTCGCATCCGGGTCGTCGGGGTCGGGGTCCGCGCGGACCAGATAGCCGGGATGACCGCCCCCCACCCGCGTGGTCTTCATCCGGCGCGAAGCCGCCAGGTCGGCCGGTCCCAGGCTCACGCCCTGCATGCGCGGGCTGGCCGACAGGATCTCTTCCACGTTTCGCACCCCGAGGGCGGTCTCGAGGATGGCATGCAGCAGGATCGTGCGCCCCAGGGCGTGCTTGGCCTCGAGCTGGGCGACGAGCTGATCCATGTAGTGGATATCCCAGGGACCTTCGACCTTGGGAATCATCAGGACGTCGATCCGGTCGCCCACCTCGCCCACGATTCCGAGGACGTCGTCCAGACACCAGGGACTGTCGAGGCTGTTGACGCGGATCCAGAACTGACAGTCTCCGAAATCCGTATCCCGAGCGATCTTGATCAGCCCCTCCCGGGCCGCGATCTTGTGGTCGGCCTCGATGGCGTCCTCCAGGTTCGCGAGCAGGACGTCGACTTTCTTGACGAGCTCGGGAACCTTGGCCGCCATGCGGGGATTGCTCGGATCGAAGAAGTGGATCATCCGCGACGGTCGATCGGGGATGTCGTTCAAAGGGGCGGGTGCGCCGATCGCCAGGGGTTTGGTGAAGTTCCGGGGATTCCTCATTTCAGTCTCCATCACTCGTAGAGCTTGATGACTCGCACACCGCCGCTGGGGACCGCCTGGCTGCACAGGTCGCAGAGCACGCATTCGTCGAGGTTCTCTTCCACGATTCGCAGGGTCTCGCTCTCGTCTCGGTCGAAGATCCCCACCGGACAGACTTCGACGAGCTTTGCGCTCAGAACCGGATCGGCCGCGGTGCGCGCGTCCACCTGTACATCGATGAACATGCCCGGCACTAGGCGGCCTCCGCGAGCTTCGCCCGAATCAGGTTCGGGATCTCTTCGATCCGTTCGGCCACGACGATGCCCGCCTTGCGCATCCGCGCGATCTTGTCGGCGGTGGTGTCTTCTTTCCCCTCGACGATGGTTCCGGCGTGACCGAAGCGCATGCCCGGCATCGCGTCCATGAAGCGCCCGGCCATGAACGCGACGATCGGCAGCCGCGATCGGTGGTCCACCACCCATTCGGAGAGCTCCGCCTCCATCCGGCCGCCGGGCTCTGAGTAGATCACGATGGCCCGGGTCTCGGCGTCGGCCTCGAACAAGGGCATCAGCTCCGCGTAGGTGGTACCGATGATGGCGTCACCGCCGATCGACACCGCGGTGGACTGACCCAGA
>JACZXC010000158.1 GCA_022571825.1 Myxococcales bacterium
GTCCCGGAGCGGTCCGGGAATCGGGTCGAGGAGATTCGCCGTGGCGATGAACAGGACGGTCGACAGGTCGAAGGGCACGTTCAGATAGTGATCGCTGAAACGCGAGTTCTGCTCGGGATCGAGGACCTCGAGCAGGGCCGACGAGGGGTCGCCGCGGAAGTCGGCCCCGAGCTTGTCGATCTCGTCCAACATGAACTCCGTATTTTTGGTCCCGGCCTGCTTGAGCCCCTGGAGGATCCGCCCCGGTAGCGCCCCCACATAGGTACGACGATGACCGCGAATTTCCGCCTCGTCCCGCACCCCGCCCAAGGACATCCGCGCGAACTCGCGTCCCATGGCCCGCGCGATCGAGCGGCCGAGGGACGTCTTGCCGACCCCCGGCGGTCCCACGAAGCAGAGAATGGGACCCCGCGAGTCGCCGCGAAGCTTGCAGACCCCCAAAAATTCGAGGATGCGGTCTTTGATACCGCGCAAGTGGGCGTGGTCCTCGTCCAGGATGGCGTGGGCATTGCTCAGGTCGAGTCGGTCGGGCGAGCTGTGGGACCACGGAAGCTCCACCATCCAGTCGAGGTAGCTCCGAACGACCTGGGCTTCGGGACCCTCGGGATGCATGCGTTCCAGGCGACGCAACTGCCGCAGGGACTCGGCCAGCGCCTCCTCGGGGAGCCCGGCTTCCTCCAGCTTCGCCCGATAGTCCTCGACTTCCTCGATCCGCAGGTCGGTCTCGCCCAGCTCGGCCTGGATGGCGCGCAGTTGCTCGCGCAGATAGGCCTCGCGTTGCTCCCGACTCATTTCGTCCTGAGCCTGGGATTGGATCTCGGCCTGTACGGTGGTCACATCGAGCTCGCGTCGCAGCAGGGCGTCGACCCGCCGCAACCGCGCCAAGGGGTCGACGATCTCGAGCACTTCCTGGGCCTCGGCGGGCCGCAGCTTGAGATTCGAAGCCACGAGGTCGGCGAGTCGGCCCGGTTCGTGGATATTGGCGGTGACCGACAGGATTTCCGGCGGCAGGTTCTTGAGCGGAAGCAGCTCCTCCACCCGCGATCGCACGGTGCGGATCAGGGCCTCAGTCTCGACGCACCAGATGTCTTCCTCGTCCGAATCCAGTCGGGTGACCCGAACCCAGGTCGCCTGTCCCGATTCCACGTAGGACTCGATCGAAGCCTTGGCCAACCCCTGTACCAGTACCTTGACCCGACCATCCGCCATGCGCAGAATCCGCATGACCATGACCACGGTGCCGACCCGGTAGAGATCGTCCGGTTCTGGGGCATCGATTTCCGGGTCTCGCTGGGCGACCAGGAGCAACATTCGGTCGCCGGCCATGGCTTCTTCGACGGCCGCGATCGAACGCTCGCGGGCAACGAAGATCGGAAGAATCATGTAGGGGAAGACCACCATCTCCCGAAGCGGAACGATCGGTAGCTCTTCCGGAATCGAGCAGCCCGAGGGCGTTTCCTCCATGCCCCCGTTGTTCGACGCAGCGCGGGGCGGACTTTACCGCCACCGGCGGGTTCTCGGCTATTTGATCTGGACGAAACGTCCGCCCTCGACCTCGACGAGAAAGGGTCGTTTGTGGGCGTTGCCGTCGGCACGTATGGAGAGGATCCCGGTCACTCCCGGGTAGGCCTGGGTCGCGAGCACGCCGTCGCGAATCGCCTCGCGCGACTCGCGACCCAGGGTCATCTGTACCAGCACCAGGTTGGCCGCGTCGAAACCCTGGGCTCCGAATGCCTGCGGCGCGACTCGGAAGGCCGCTTCGAAGCGCTGCGCGAAGCGCTGAACGTAGGGGAGCGGGCTCTCCGCAAAGAATCGCGCCGTCAACACGGCACCCTCGACATGGTGCCGACCGATCGCGATGAGATCCGGGTGGTACCACTCGTTGGTCCCGAGCAGCCGGGTGCCGGTGACCTCGTGGAAGGCGAGCTGCGGCGCGATCAGAACCACCCGATCGTGGGATTCGGGCAGGAACAGAGCATCGAAATCGACGATCGGCGGCAGGAGTTCTTGGTCGGGTCCGGTCAGCGCCAGCGCCTGCTCCCGAAGTGCCATGGCCTCCTCTGGCGGGAGCCTCCGCGCGCGGCGACGCATCTCGTGGCGCTCCTTGAGCAGATCCTTCTCCTCGTCGCTCAGCAGGACGTAGCCCGCCAGGCGTCGGATCGGCTCCGCGAAGTCTGTGGCGTCGGGGTCGTAGGAGGCCACACTGACGATTTCTCCGCCCCGCTCCTCAACGCCGTCCCAAAACAGGTCCCGCAGCCCGCGGCCGTAGGCGTCGCGCGGGTAGAGAATGGCAAAGGTCAGTGCGCCGAGGTCGCGCATGGCGTGGTCGATCAGGCTCTGTACCTCTTCGCTCGGCATGGTGCGCAGGCGGAAGACGTACGGGCGCTCCCGTGCGATTTCTGGACGCGCCGTCAGTGCCAGCAGCGAAATACCGGCGTACTCGGCGGCCCGCGCCGCCGACTCGCACTCGCCCCTGAGAAGCGGTCCGATGATCGCCACAACCCGCCGATCTCGAGCGAGTTCGCGAACCGCCTCCGCCGCCAGTTCCGGGCGACCCGCCGAGTCGCGGATCAGGAGCCGCACCCGGGAGTCGGCTGCGGGATCGCCTCGGGCGCCAAAAACTCCGGCGGCCAGCAGAACGCCCTGGAGCACTTCCTCCCCGAAACGGGCAAAGCGTCCGGAGAGGGGGAGCACCACGCCGATCGTGCCCCGCGCGGGTGCCGCGGCCGGCACCACACGATCTTGCAACTCGGCGAAGGTGGGAAGATCGGCCAGATCCGGCGGTCCCTGCTCGCGCAAACGCAACCGCTCGATCGCCGTGCGCAGACGGCCAGCGTATTGAGGCGCGAGGGGAAGAGCGACGGCGCGCTCGAGAGCCGCTCGGACGTCGCCCAGATCTCCCCCCTCGAGGCCCCGCTCCGCAATCGTGAGCTCGATGCGAGCGGCGGGAATCGTGGCCCCGGCCTGCCGGGCCGCGGTCCCGAGCTCGTCTTCTTCAACCCCGGCCAGGACCTCGTCGATCTCGACGTCGATCAGGGCCACAGCGTCCGCGTCGGACTCGTCGGCCCGCAGACGTGACAACCAATGAAGGCGCGACACCGGGGCGGACACCACGTCGGCCAGGACGCGGTAGGCGACCAGGCGTTCCCGCCGGCCGAGCCGCTCGATCCGAACCCGCCCCATGATGTTCGCGGCACCCCCCGCGTTCCCGCGAAGGGCCTCGATCTCGGCCGCCCACACCCGCGCCGCATCGTGTTGATCTCCGTCGGGGTGACGGCGAATGACGAAGGTGTAATGGGTGAGGGCGGCATCGCGATCGCCCCGCGACAGTGCGAACTCCGCCAGCCGCATGGCGGCGTCATCGGCGAGGGGACTGCGCGGCCATTTCTCGAGAAACTCGTTCAGGCGAGCCTCGGCGGCCACCGGGTCGCTATCGACGGCCGAGGTGGCAGCGGCAAACGCGCGCCGCTGTTCGTCGGTTGCGGGACCGCGGGAGATGCCTTCGAAGCCGGCGCAGGCCGCGAGCAGGCCCACAGCGACAAGCACAGCCGGCAGCGCGCGTCTCACGGTTGGCTACTCGAGCAGGTCCCGGAGCTTTGCCAAAAAGTTCCGGGTCACGGGTGAGGTGTCGGTTCCCATCTCGGCGGCGAACTTCTCGAGCAGTTCGCGCTGCCTCGTGGTGAGTCGGGTCGGTACCTCCACGAAGATGCGCACGAGCTGGTCGCCGCGCGTTGCCGATCGGATGCTGGGCAGCCCCTTGCCCCGCAGGCGCATGAGGTTTCCAGACTGGGTCCCCTCCGGCACCTTCAGCCGGACCTTTCCCTCGAGCGTGGGAATCTCGATCTCGGCGCCCAGGGCAGCCTGGGAGAAGGCGACGGGCACTTCGCAGTGGATATCCGAACCCTGCCGGCTGTAGAGGTCGTGCGGTTTGACGGAGATCACCACATAGAGGTCCCCCGGCCGCCCACCGGCGATTCCCGCCTCCCCCTCTCCCGCGACACGCAGGCGCATGCCGTCCTCGACCCCCGCCGGGATCCGCACATGGATCGTGAACATGCCCTCGGTGCGTCCGGTCCCGCGGCACTCACGACACCGCTCGCGCACAATCTCGCCGGTACCCCCGCAGTCGTCGCAGGGCCGGCTGATTCGAAAGAAGCCCTGCTGGAGCATCACCTGTCCCGCGCCTCGGCAGCGCGCACAACGCTCGGGCCGGGTCCCCGGTCGGGCGCCGCTGCCAGCGCAGGCCTCGCAGGATCGCGTCTTGGGGATCTCGATCGTGGACTCGAGCCCGGTCAGAACCTGCTTGAGCTCGATCTCCAGGTTGTAGCGAAGGTCCGCACCGCGCTGACCGCGCCCCCGGCGACTTCCGCCGCGACCGGCGAACAGGTCGCCGAACAGGTCGTTGAACAGATCCGTAAAGTTCCCGAGATCGCCAAAGTCCTGATAGCCCGAGGCGCCCCCTGCCGCCCCGACTCCGCTGGGCCCGAAGCGGTCATAGGCGCTGCGCTTCTCCGCGTCCGAGAGCACCGCGTAGGCTTCCGACGCCTCCTTGAATCGCTCTTCGGCTTCGGGATTGCCCGGGTTTCGATCCGGGTGATTCTCGAGGGCGAGCTTCCGGTAGGCCGTCTTGAGTTCACCCTCGTCGGCCCGGCGAGAGACGCTCAGAACCTCGTAGTAGTCTCGCTTCGCCAATGCGAGGTCCTCGGGGCCGCGACAGGGGAAAACCGACGAATGGGGGGGCTACTCAGCCTCTTCCCCACCGAGCTCGGCGTACAGCTGCTCGGTCATCTTGTAGGTGAGAGCGGAGAGTTCGTCAACGACGACGCGAAGGGCATCCAGGTCGTCGCCGCTCGCGATCGATCGCGTCTTCTCGATCACTGCCTCGATCTCTTTTCGGTCCTCGTCGGAGACGTTCTCGGCGAATTCCTCGAGGGTACGCTGCGTCGAGTAAACCAGTCCCTCGGCCTTGTTCCGGAGCTCCACCTTCTCCCTCCGCTCCCCGTCCGAGATCGAGTGATCTTCCGCCTCCTTGACCAGGATCGCGACCTCTTCCTCACTGAGTCCGCCCGAAGCGGTCACGCGGACCGCCTGAGATTTTCCGCTGCCGAGGTCCTTGGCAGAGACGTTCACCACCCCGTCGGCGTCGATCTCGAAGTTGACTTCGATCTGTGCAACACCACGTGGTGTTGGAGGAATACCGACCAGATCGAAACGGCCGAGTGTCTTGTTGTCGGCGGCCATCTCGCGCTCACCTTGGACTACGTGAATGCTGACCACCGTCTGATTGTCTTCGGTGGTCGAGAACACTTGACCCCGAGAGGTCGGAATCGTGGTGTTGCGCTCGATGATCGTGGTGGCAACGCCCCCCTGAGTCTCCACGCTGAGAGAGAGCGGCGTCACGTCGAGCAGCAATACGCTGCTCACCTCGCCGCTGAGAACGCCGCCCTGGATGGCCGCGCCGGCGGCGACAACCTCGTCGGGGTTGAGGCTCTTGTTCGGCGCCTTCCCGAAAATCTCCTCGACCTTGCGCGCGATGATCGGCATTCGCGTCATGCCGCCCACCAGGATCACTTCGTCGATCGCGTCGGTGGTGAGGTCCCCATCCGCAATCGCGGCCTTGCACGGCGCGACCAGCCGGTCCACCAGATCTGCCACCAGCTCCTCGAGCTTCTCGCGGCTCAGGGTCGCGGCCAGGTGCTTCGGGCCGGCTTCGTCCGCCGCGATGAACGGCAGGTTGATGTCGGTCTCCTCGCACGACGAGAGCTCGTGTTTGGCGCGTTCGGCAGCTTCCTTGACGCGCTGCAACGCCATCTTGTCCTCGCGGAGGTCGATCCCGTGCTCGTCTTTGAACAGGTCGATCAGATACTCACTGACGTGCTGGTCGAAGTCCTCGCCGCCCAGAAAGGTGTCGCCGTTGGTGCTGCGCACCTCGAAAACTCCGTCGGCGATCTCGAGAATCGAGACGTCGAAGGTGCCACCGCCCAGGTCGAAGACGGCGAGAATCTTGTGCTCGGCGTTGCCGAGACCGAAGGCCAGGGCGGCCGCCGTCGGCTCGTTGATGATGCGCAGGACGTTGAGTCCGGCGATCTTCCCGGCATCCTGGGTGGCCTGGCGCTGGGAGTCGTCGAAGTACGCGGGGACGGTGATGACCGCGTCCTCCACCGGCTCGCCCACGAATTCGGAGGCCGTATCCCTCATTTTCGCAAGCACCATCGCCGAGATTTCCTGGGGCGAATAGGTGCGATCTCCCACCTTGACCCACGCGTCTCCGTTCTCGGCATTCTCGATCGAGAAGGGAGCAAAGGAGGCGAAGCGCTTGGTTTCGTCGCTGTCGAACCTGCGTCCGATCAGGCGTTTCACCGCGTAGATGGTGTTCTCGGGATTGGTGACCGACTGTCGCCTGGCGATCTGACCCACGAGTTTCTCGCCCGAGGGGGAGAAGGCGATCACCGAGGGCGTCGTGCGCGCACCCTCGGAGTTGGCGATGATCTGGCTCTCGCCGGCCTCGAATACCGCGACACAGGAATTGGTCGTGCCGAGGTCGATGCCGATGACTTTGCCCATCGCGCCCCTCCAGGCGAGACCACCGCCCTCAGGGCGAGTCGGTGGTTTCGTCCTCGCCCTTTTCGTCAGGTTCCGCGGGCGACAACACGGAAACGATGACCCGTGCCGGCCGAATCAGTCGGCGTCGCAGCTGGTACCCCTTCTCCAACACCTCGACCACGGTATTCGCGGGCACGCTGTCGTCCTGGAACTGCGCCATCGCTTCGTGGATCGCGGGATCGAAGAGCTTGCCCTCGGTCTCGACTTCATTGACGCCGTGCTTCGACA
>JACZXC010000159.1 GCA_022571825.1 Myxococcales bacterium
AGCCAGCCGCTGGGCCGCGGGAATCGTCGTCGTCATGTCCATTCCCGAACAGAAGACTCGATCCCCCGCCCCGGTGAGAACGGCGCAGCGAATTTCGGCGTCGTCGGCGATCTGGCGCCAGGCACGGGCCAGGTCGCAAAGCGTGGCCGGGTCGAGGGAGTTGGCACGCTCGGGTCGATCGATCGTCACCAGGGCAACATGAGGATGGTCGGCGGGAAACTCGAGGCGGGCGGGCATGATGGACGACTCCTATTTCGCATCCGTGAAATTCAGGTCGACCAGAACCCAGACGCGATCGCCGCGTGCGCGGGGCGGGTCGGGGTCCGGGCGCAGCTTTGCTACGCGGTCGTGCAGCCACGCGTCGACGATCGCGTTGCCGACGCGCCCGTCCCCCGGGTGGGGCGGTCGAACGTCGAGCACCAGGGAGCGAACGCCGCGCCGTTTGAGCAGGGCGCGCGCCGCTTCCGGGGTCGCGCTCCGAACCACGTGGCGCTGGTCGCCGCGTCGGCCGCGAAGATCGCGGAAGAAGAGCTCTCCGTTGCGCTCCCACAAGAGGTTGTAGACCGGCTTCGGCATCCAGAGGACGGCTCCCTTGGGGATGCCGACCACCGGAGACCCGCGCGACACCATTTCGCCCAGGGCCACCTGATCCGGAAAGATCCGGCGCTGGTAGGCATCGGGACTGCGCAGGGCCGCGACCCGCGGCAGATAGTGGGCGGCGACGGCAAACCCCTGGTGAATGGCGATCACTGCGAAGACGATCCCCAGCGTCCCGCGAGCCGCGGATCCCGAATCGGCCAGGCGCATCCCTCCGACCGCGGCGGCGATGGCCAGGAAGGGGAGAACCGGCGAACCGAAACGCAACGCCGGCATGAAGACGAACTGCCCCACGATGAGAAGCACCAGAGTCGCCGCCAATACTGCGGTCGACCGCGAAACCCGGTGCAGGGCAAACGGCGCCAGGGCCAGGGGAAGTGGGCCGATCAGCCCGCTCAGGTGGGGATTGTTCCCGAAGTGGATCGAAGCCAGGTAGTGCAGAAAACCCGGAAGGTCGGGATCCGCGCCAAAGTCGGTGGAGAGCCGAAAGCGCCGGAGCGACAGCACCTGCTCGGTGGTCGGACCGGTACCCAACCAGTCGCCCAGAAGCGGAAAGAAGGGGTTCCCGCTGGTCATACCGGCCTTGAGGAGCCAGGGAGCGATCCCCGCCAGCACGAGTCCGGTGCATCCGGCCAGCACCCGCAGCGGGGGTCTCCGTCCGCCGAGCATGGCGATCGCCAACACCGCGGGGCAGAGAACGAAGGCGTGGAGCTTTGCGTTGGCGGCAAACACCAGGCACGCGGCGGAAACCGTCAGCGCACGAGACTCGCCGGTTCGGTTCCAGCGGTCCGCGGACGCGAGGGCCAGAAACCCGTAGGCGCCCACACCCAGATCGACGTAGGTCGTGGGCGCCGCGTCGAGGGCGAAGGGAACCATCAACACGAACAGTCCCGCCAGCGCCCCGGCCCCGGTTGACCCTCGACGGATGACCTCGGCGCGAACCAAGGCCGCAAGGGTCAGGGCGAAGGCTGCGGAGACCGCCGCGGCAGCGTCGGACTTCCCCGACGCGACGGCGGGCAGGTAGAGCAGGTCGATCCCGGCGCGAAATTCCGCGTCCAACATTCCCGGCAGTGCGCGGATCGGACCCTCGGACCAGGCCTTGACCATCGGGAGGTGATATTCGAACCCATCCCACGACGTCTCCGGGCCGAGGGCGGCCACGAACGTGAGCAGCGCAACCCCGATGGCCGCGGCGTCGACGACCCGGATCCAACCCGCCGGGATCGGTCGGTCCCCGGCGGGTCGGGGAGAGCGCAGCCGGGGAAGGCCCGCCGCCGCAACCGCCGCCAGCACGACCAGCGGCAGCGGCGCGTCGACCAGACGAAACACGAGAATGGCGAGGGAGGCGACGCCACTCCCCAGCAGAAAGGCCAGGGCGAAGCGCTCCGCACCGCGGGGAGTGAGTCGCAAGGGTCGAAGCAACCAGAGACCGACAGCGAGGTAGGCGAGGCTGGGAACGACTCCGGCCAGAACCAGCTCCGCGATGTCCCAGGCCGATCTCATAGGCCGAGATGCAACGCCAGCTCACGCACCGCGATATAGAGGATCACCACCCCCGCCACCCAGGCGAGGGCCAGGACCCGTCGCGCGACCCGGAGAGGAGTCGGCTGGGGCGAGCCGGGTGGGCGGTCCGTCATGGGCGAAGTCTGCCAGAACGAACCGGAAAATGGAGCCGGGAAGCGACCCGAGGTCGGGACGGCAACTCGGTCAGGCGGGTCCGAGCTGAGCAGCGTAGCCGGCGGCGCCGAGCAGCGGCATGCGCGGGTTGAGCGCCACACTGACTTCGACACGTTCGAGCAGGGCCGAGAAACGCCCCTTGTCGGTGAAGGCGCGCATGAAGCCGCCCCGTTGCAGCACGGGCAACAACTTGGGGGCGATTCCTCCGCCGATGAACAGACCGCCCAGGGCCATGGCCGTCAGGGCCAGGTTCCCGGCCTGGGCGCCGTAGATGGAGGCGAAGAGATCGAGGCTCTCGACGCACCGGGGGTCGCCGCCGGCGAGTCCCACCTCTCCGATGACCCCACCCGGATCTTCCGTTCCCAGGCGTTCCGCCAGCCAGTGGGGCTCGGTTTCGCCCCCCGCGGTCCTCAGGAACCGATAGATGTTGTGCAGCCCGCGGCCCGAGAGCAGTGGCTCGTAGCTCACGTGCCCGCCGAGCTCTGCGCGCAGGAAACGCAAGAGCTCCATCTCCTGCTCGGTCCGCGGCGCGAAGTCGACGTGACCGCCCTCCGACGCGATCGGCAGGTGGCGCTCGCCGTCCCACACCAGCAGCGCTTGACCGAGACCCGTACCCGCGCAGATCACGGCGGCGTTGTCGGTGGGCCGGGAGTCCGCGCCTCGATTCAGGATGGCGCGGTCGTCCTCGCCCAGCCCGAGCATCCCGTAGGCCATGGCCTCGATGTCGTTGAGCAGCTTGGCACGCCGGGCCCCGGTGGCCCGAGCAAGGACGTCTTCATCGAGTTTCCACGGAAGATTGGTCGTGGTGACGCGGCCGCCGATCACGGGCCCGGCCACGCCGAAGCATGCCGTTTCGATCCGCGGACGGGATTGGTCCTCGAGGAAACGTGCCAGGATCTCCTCGAGGGAAGCGTGGGCCGAGCTCGGGAAGGTCGCGTCACTCACCAGCCGGAGGCCGCCGCTCTCGATCTCGAAGAGCGCCACGACGGTCTTGGTTCCCCCGATGTCTCCGGCCAGGATCATCGCGTGCCGCTCACCTGTCTCCGCCCTCCTCGGAAGCTTCGCCCACTTCCGCATCGATGTCTTGAGGCGACCCGGGGGCACGAGTTAGTATGGATCCATGAACTCCGAACAGATCGTCCGAGATTTTTGCAACGCCGTTCCTCGCCGCGACGTGAAGGCACTGGTGGCCTTCTTCACCCCCGACGCGGTCTATCACAACATCCCGATCGCTCCGGTGGTTGGGCATGAGGCGATCGAAAGCGTACTGCGACAGTTTCTCGACCCGTCCAGTGAAGCCGAGTTCGAGATCGTCGCGCTGGCTTCGGTCGAGAATACCGTCCTGACCGAACGAATCGATCGGTTCGTGTTGAACGGGAAGAAGATCGAACTTCCCGTGATGGGTGCGTTTGAGGTGACCGCCGAGGGCAAGATCAGTGCCTGGCGAGATTACTTCGACATGGCCAGCTTCACGAAGCAGGCCAGTTAGCTTCGCGGGCCCCGGATTTGGTGTCGATCCTCCTGATCCGACATGGCGAGACCCCGTCGAACGCGGCGCGCATCGTCCAGCACCCCGACGCGCCGCTGAGCCCGCGTGGCGAAGCCCAGGCTGAACGCCTGGCGGATCATCTGGCGAGCCAGACGGTGGGACGAATTCTGTCCAGTGACCTCCGACGGGCGGTGCAGACCGCCGAGCGGCTGCGGGCGGCCACGGGAGCTCCCCTCGACTGGGAGCCGCTCCTACAGGAGCGCAATTTTGGCGAGATCCGGGGTACCGCGTACTCGGAGCTCCCCGACATCTTCGCCGCCGACTACGAGCCACCGGGAGGCGAGACCTGGGCGGCGTTTCACGACCGGGTCGACGCGGCCTGGCTCCGCGTGCTCGAGCTCGCCGAGACGGTGGACAGTCGACTGGTGGTGGTGACTCACGGGCTCGTCTGCCACTCGCTCTTGACCCGTCATCTGACCCACGAGAGCGGAGACTCGCCGGGACTTCAGTTCGACAACGCCTCCGTGACGGAAGTGGCCGCCACCGCACCCTGGCGGGTCACCCGGCTGAATTGCACGGAACACCTGACCCGCCCCGGCAGTCCGGGCGAGGACGGGGCCGACACCCCACAGCGCAGCGTCGTCTAACGGTTACGAGCGACCGCTGAAGCGAAGGTCCAGCTGGCCGTCCAGGTGGGCCGGCGTCACCACGTAGTCTCCCCCCACCGCCGCCCGGTAGATGGGCCCGGCGACGCTGGTGTCGCCCCAGGTCCACAACCAGGCGAGGGAGCTGACCACGAGACCGCCGCCAGCATACACAACCTTGAGTGGACTGTAGATCAGGGTACAAATGGCGGCGCCGACCCCGACGCTCCCCTCATAGGCCAGGCTCTCTTCCTCGGCGCTGGCGCTGAGGGGTGCCCAGGCGAGCACCGCCACCAATGCGAGCGCCCTCAGGCGCCCCCGGAAAAACAAGCGCTTCCTCATGGATAGACCCCCCCTGTCATCCAATGGTTGAAGGCGGAATGTGGAGTGGTCCCGGTGGGCGGTCAAGCCCTGTCCCGATCGGCCTCCGACTCCACCCGCCTGGCGGGCTTTGCATCAATATTAATTGAACATAGAATAAATTTGTGTCCACGATCCCGCCGAGGCCTCGACGAAACCGTCGGAGGCCCAGGAAAGGACCGGGGCGCCCGGCGGGGGCCGGCCCGGGCGAGGGCCGCGCGGCCCTGCTTCGAGCCGCCCGAGACCTCATGGCGGAGAAGGGCCTACCTCGGGTCACCCTCCGCCAGGTGGCCGATCGGGCCGGCGTGGAACCGGCGCTGGTTCACTACTACTTCGAGGGAAAACAGGGCCTCCTGGATGCGGTGATCGCCGAGGTGGCGGGCCGGGCCCTGGCGAAGGCGCAGCAGGCCGTCCAGAGCGACGGTTCGGTCGAGCAACGCCTGCGCGCGTACATCGAGGGCTGGGTCGCCGGCATCGCCGAGGATCCGTACTTTCCGCGTCTCGCCGCCGAGCAGGTGCTCTTTGCCGAGGGCGAAGTGATCGACGATTTCGTCGAGCGGTTCGTGCGCCCCAATCTCGCGATGCTGCGCTCCCTGCTCGAGGAAGGCACCGCGTCGGGGGCGTTCCGGGAGGTCGACCCCCGCTTCCTGATTCCGAGCATCACCGGGGCCTGCCTCTGGTTCTTCCTGGCGGCGCCGGTGGTCCAGCGCGTCTTCGACCTTCGCGAGATCACCCCGGAGATCGTCGAGAATTTTGCGGTCAGCACCTCGACACTCATCCTTCAGGGGATCGCTGCGCCGGGGGCCGTCCCTGGGGAGCCGGGACAACCCACGCGGAGGTCCCCACCCCGATGAGAGACCGGCTGGAAAGCCTCCTCGCGGGTTGGGGCCGGGTGGCCTACCGGCACCCCCGGCTCACGATCGGCCTCGTCCTCGCCATCCTGGTTCCGATGTTCACTCAACTTCCCCGGCTCGAGCTGAACACCTCGATCGAAGCGCTCCTGCACGGAGACGATCCCACCCGCGTCGCCTACGACCAGTTCCGCGAACAGTTCGGGCGCGACGACCGCATCCTCATCGCGATCGAGTCACCGGAGGTCTTCGACCTCGCTTTCCTGGAGAAGCTGCGGGCGATGCACCGGGACATCGAAGCGGAAGTCCCTCAGCTGCAAGATGTGACCAGCCTGGTCAACGCCCGGGATACCCGCGGTGCCGAAGACGAGCTCATCGTCGGCGACCTGCTCGAAGACTGGCCGAGTACCCCGACCGAGCTGGAAGCGGTCAAGCAGCGGGCTCTCGCGAATCCCCTCTATCGGGACCTGCTCCTCTCCAAGGATGGACGGGCTACCACGATCAGCATCGAGACCGATGCCTACGCATCGCGTGGGATCGGGGCCGCCGACCTCGGAGGCTTCGGCGACGAGGAGGCCGACGCCGGCGAACGCCCGTTCATCACCGGGTCCGAGGCCGACCAGATCGTTCTGGCGATCGAGTCGATCGTCGACCGCTATCGGGCACCGGACTTCGTCATCCACGTGGCCGGGGCTCCGATCCTGGTCCATTCCCTCATGAAGGCCATGCGCACCGACATGGCGCGCTTCACGCTGCTGGCCGTCGGTGCGATCGTCGTCTTTCTGTACCTACTCTTCCGGCACGTCGCCGCGGCGATCCTGCCCCTGCTCGTCGTGATCCCGTCTCTGCTGACCACCCTCTCGATCATGGCGATGGCCGGCTTCATGATCGCGCTCCCCACCCAGATCCTTCCGTCCTTCCTGCTGGCCGTGGGGGTGGGAAACTCGGTTCACATCCTCGCCATCTTCTACCAACAGCGAAGCAGGGGAGAGGACGAGGAATCGGCGATCTCCTTCGCCCTCGGCCACTCCGGGCTGGCGATCGTGATGACGAGCCTCACCACGGCGGGAGGCCTGGTCTCGTTTGCGGCCGCCGAGCTGGCGCCGATCGCGCAGTTCGGAATCATTGCGCCGGTCGGGGTGATGATCGCCATGGTTCTCACCGTGGTAGCGCTCCCGGCCCTGATCAGCCTGGCTCCC
>JACZXC010000160.1 GCA_022571825.1 Myxococcales bacterium
CGTCGCGAGCAGGAGGCGTGGTGGGACGGAAACCCCAGCCGAATCACCCGACAACAAGGGGCTCTACAACTACAGGCCCCGATAGGATGGTCAAACGCGGGACGGGCGCGAGCAGCTGGGCTCCATCGGCCTCCAGCAGGGCCCGATGGGCACACCCCTCCGGCACGTGGGGCACGGGACTCCGGAGGCGGGTTCACCTGAAAAGCAAAAGGGGGCCGAGAGCGAGTTGGGATCTTCCGCGGAACAGTACTACCGAGAAGTGGAAACCACTTTCCGTCGAATCCCATGAGGAAATTTGTAACGCCTTGTAACACCCCCCTTCGAACCCGATGGCTCGGACGTCCGCGGGAATCTGAGCCCTGCGAAAAGAGTGTTTTCGAAAGGGTAATACACCGTATAGTGTCTAAAGGTGGCACACCGACACCTCGAATCCAACCCTCATGAACCCAGCTCTTGCTCGCTGCCAGGGCCACGGAGCGCCACTACGCGCGCTGGATGGACGAGGACGAGTACCGAAACCCCTGGCAAGTCTCCGAGGGGCAGGTGCCGATGGATCTTTTCGCAGAGGCCGATCTGTGGTGTGCCCCCAAGACGCCCCTACACGCCCCCAAGGTAAAGAAAGCAAAGTAGATTCAGACAGTTACGGATCTACCCCCCGATCTGGTACATCTCGATCCGTTCGCGCGAGGGGCTGACGCCCGTGCGCGACGAGCGCTCCTCGGAATAGCGGTCGGTGCGGCGATCCCAGACCCCGGCGATCCGCTCGCGCAGTTCGGCATCCGAGGCGCCCTCGCGCATCGGCCCGCGCAGATCCACTCCGCCCGTGGCAAACAGGCAGGTGACGAGCTTGCCATCGGTGGTGAGCCTCGCCCGGGTGCAGTCACCGCAGAAAGGTGCACTCACCGACGCGATGATGCCGATCTCACCGCAGCCGTCCCGGTAGCGGTAGCGGCGGGCGACCTCGCCCGGATAGCTGGGCTCGACCGGATCGATCGGAAACTCCGCGTGGATACGCTCGAGTATCGACTTCGCCGTCACCACCTTGTCGAGGTTCCAGTCGTTGAGGGTGCCCACGTCCATGAACTCGATGAAGCGCAGGATGTGGCCCGTGCCCCGGAAGAAGCGCGCGAGATCGACGATGGCCTCTTCGTTCTCGCCCCGTTGGATCACGCAATTGACCTTGACCGGACCCAGCCCGGCCGCCGCCGCCGCCTCGATGCCGGCAAGGACGCGTCCGGGCCCCACGTCGCGGCCGCTCATGCGCCGAAAGACGTCCTCGTCGTGGCTGTCCAGACTGACCGTCACCCGATGAAGACCGGCGTCCTTGAGCGCCTGGGCCCGATCGGCCAACAGGGTGCCGTTGGTCGTGAGGGTGAGATCGTGCAGCTCATCGATGGCCGCCAGCCGGGCCACGAGCTGGGGAAGCTCGGCGCGCAGCAGCGGCTCGCCGCCAGTAATGCGGACTTTGCGAACTCCGCAGTCGACGAAGAGGCGTGCCAGCCGCTCGATTTCTTCGAAGCGGAGCAGCTCCGGCTTGGGCAGGAACTGGTAGCGCTCTCCGAAGATCTCCGCGGGCATGCAGTAGGGGCAGCGGAAGTTGCAGCGATCGGTGACGGAAATTCGCAGATCCCGCAGGAGACGCCCGCGGGTATCGGAGAGGGGGTTCACTGGGGCCTCTAATGTTGACGGATGAGTATACTATCCTATCTTCGATTTCGGATGCAGCTCCTCGCCAGCGAAGCGAGCTCGGCTGAAGGAGAAACCATGAATCTCGACGACGGCACCCGGAAGCGAATCGAAGGAATCATCGCCGCGGATCGCGTGGTCCTGTTCATGAAGGGGAATCGCCAGGTTCCCCAGTGCGGATTTTCGGCAACGGTGATCCAGATCCTCAACGAGCTGGTCCCGGAGTACACGACCGTCGATGTCCTGTCGGACCCGGAGATCCGCAGCGGAATCAAGGAATTCTCGAGCTGGCCGACGATCCCCCAACTCTATGTTGCCGGCGAGTTCCTGGGCGGCTGCGACATCATTCGCGAGATGTACACGAACGGCGAGCTCCCGGACGCGTTGGCAGCCGGCTGACCCACTGCGGCGTCGGACCGCCCCCCCATGAAGGCCGACGACTACATCCTGGTGAGCGTCGACGATCACGTCGTCGAACCCGCGGACATGTTCGAGCAGAACCTCCCGGTGCAGTGGAAGTCGCGCGCACCGCGGATCGTGCACAAGAAGGACGGCACCGACGTCTGGACGTTCGAGGGGGCACAGATTCCAAATATCGGACTCAACGCGGTCGTGGGCCGACCGCCGGAAGAGTACGGCGTCGAGCCCACCTCCTTCGACCAGCTTCGGCCTGGCTGCTACGACGTCCATGAGCGCGTCCGCGACATGAACGCCAACGGTGTTCTCGCGTCGATGTGCTTCGCCTCCTACCCGGGCTTCTGCGGTCAGCTATTCGCGCGCCAAGAGGACAAGAAACTCGCCGGCGCCATGCTGCGGGCCTACAACGACTGGCACATCGACAGCTGGTGCGGGGCCTATCCCGAGCGCTTCATCCCGCTGGCACTGCCGCCGTTGTGGGACGTCGACCTGATGGCGGAGGAGGTGCGTCGCGTCGCGCGCAAGGGATGCCACGCGATCAGCTTCACCGACGGTCCGCAGAATCTCGGTTATCCGAGCCTCCACAGCCCGCACTGGGATCCCTTCTGGAAGGCGTGCTGCGACCAGGGCACGGTGGTGTGTATCCACATCGGCTCGAGCACCGGGATGCAGTTCACGAGCCTCGATTCTCCCGTCGATGTGATGATCACGGTGTCACCGATGAGCATCGTGGGCTGCGCCGCCGATCTGCTGTGGTCGCATGTGCTGCGGAAGTTCCCCGCGATCAAATTCGCCCTCTCCGAGGGCGGGATCGGCTGGATCCCGTACTTCCTCGAGCGCGCGGACTACGTCTACCGGCACCATCACAGGTGGACCCACCAGAACTTCGGCGGAAAGCTGCCCAGCGACGTCTTTCGCGAGCACATGATCACGTGCTTCATCGACGACGCGATCGGGATCAAGAACCGCCACGACGTCGGAATCGACACGATCACCTGGGAGTGCGACTACCCGCATTCCGACACGACCTGGCCCCGCGCCCCCGAGATCCTGGCGCGGAGCATGGAGGGCGTACCCGATGAGGAAGTCGCCAAGATCACCCACGAGAACGCGATGCGGCACTTCCGCTTCGATCCGTTCTCGCGGCGGCCCAAGCAGAAGTGCACGGCGGCGGCCCTGCGCGCGGAGTCGCCCGACGCCGACGTTTCCGAGCGAAGTGTGAAGGGAGGCAAGCCGCCGAGCGAGGACCCGGATCGCCCCATCACGAGCGAGGACATTACGCGCCAGCTCGCGTCGGCGCTTCAGTCGCCCGCGGAGTAGGCAGCGAACCCGCGGCCCCACCGGCGAGCCACGCCCCGATCGGTCACGGAACGATGCGCTCGGGTAGCGGATGTCGGTATAGCCGGGCCGCGTTCTCGTGGGTGATCTTGTGGATCTCGTCCGTGGGGAGATCGCCGAGGATCGCGTGAATCACCTTCTGCGTGTCGGGCCAGGTCCCGTCGCCGTGGGGATAGTCGGACTCGAACAGGATGTTCTCGACGCCAATCGTGTGCCGGGTCACGATCGTTGAAGGATCGTCGATCATGCAGAACCAGAAGTTCCGACGCAGGCACTCGGAGGGGCTGATCTTCGGGTCCGGCCAGCCGTTCCCGTAGCCCGAGCGACGCATGATGTTGTCGAGCCGGTCGATCAGCCCGGCGACCCAGCCGATTCCACCCTCGGACATCGCGATCTTGAGCTCGGGATACTTCGCGGGCCAGCCGCTCCAGAGCCACTCGGCACAGGTTCCCACCGCCATGATCCCGAACTGCGTGGCACCGAGCTCCATCATCGGCGCACCCGGCGGCATCTGCGCAAATCCGGATGAGCCCACGTGCAGGTTCAACACCGTATCCGTGTCGGCGCACGCCCGGATGATGGGCTCCCAGTAGTCGCTGAATACCGGCGGCAGCTCCTGTCGGTGGGGCTGCTCGGGCAAGGTCACGGCGGTGAAGCCGCGCTTCGCGTTGCGTCGGATCTCCTCAGCGCCCTTTTCGGGATCCGACAGAAACGTAATCCCGAGGGGAACGATCCGCTCCGGGTAAGCGCCGTGCCACTCCTCGAAGAGCCAGTCGTTCCAGGCCCGCGTGCACGCGAGGCCGAGGACCGGGTCCTTGGCCTCGGAGAAGAGAGTGCCGCCGAACCCCGTCACACCGGAGGGAAAATTCACCGAGGCCCAGATTCCCCCGATGTCCATGTCCTTGATGCGATCCTCGATGCGGTAGCACCCGGGCCTCACCTCATCGAAACGCGCCGGCTCGAGACGGTGATCCTCGCGGGGTCGGCCCGCCACGCACATGAATCCCACCTGGAAGTAGGGCTGGTCCTCGAACATCCAGACCTGGTGTCCCTCCTCGGTCTCCACGACCTGCGGTGCCTGGTCCTGGAGGCTCCGAGGCAGCCGACCCTCGAAGGTATGCGGCGGTTCCATGAGATGATCGTCGACGGAGATGAAGGTGTACTTCACTTCCCTCGGCTCCGGGTCCGGCAGCAGCTCGCGGACGACCGGGCGCTTGAGTCCCAGCTTGACGATTCGAACCATCGGCGCAATCCCTCCAATCTTCCATCCTACCCGACTGGCGATTCCGCGTGGAGCTATTGGCGGCAGCCCATGGGGCGCTCGGGTTGTCGCTTCAGTCTCCGGTGCGCAACGCCTCCAGCGCCCTGTCTTCGAACCGGCCGACCAGGCGGGGCACCAGCTCGCTCCAGCGCAGGATGTTCTCGTCCTCGTCCGGGGCCGTCAGGATGTCGGCCAGCTCGCGGGAATCCTCTGCGTCCAGGTGGTCGCCGAGACCCAGTTCGAGGAAGGAGCGCTCGCGTCCCTTGACGCCAAACTTCACCAGATCGCTCAGCGCCTGCATGAGGAGCAGGGTGTAGGGGCCCTCCCAGGTCTCGAGGATGGCGGCGTCGCGCCACAGGCGAGGCAACGCGCAGAAGCGTTCCTCGACTCCGTTCCCGCCCAGGATCATCATGGCGGAATACACCTGGCCGGGGCTGCGTCGTGTCGTGATCGCCTTGGAGATGCTCACGATCACGCGGGCCCAGAGCGCGCGATCGTGGTCGTCGGGACTCGCCTGGGCCTCGAGCCAGGCGTCCAGGGTCGCGAAGGCACCGGCCTCCGCGCGGTCCGCGGTGTCCGAGATCTCCCGCAGCGAGGCAGCCAGAAGCGGATGTTCGGCGAGCTTGCGACCGAAGGCGCGGCGGAAGCCGGCGTAGGCGTGAGCCTCGCGGGTGGCTCGCCGGGCCACGCCGGCGGCGGCCATCACGTTGTGGAGTCGGCTGACGGTCAGCACGATCGCAACGGTGTTCTTCAGCCCGGCGTCGAGGGGGCCGACCGGCCAGCCGAGCGCTCCGGCGAGCTCCAGCTCCGCGGTGGGAACCGCCCGTGTACCCAGCTTTTCCTTGAGGCGCACGATGCGGTAGCCGTTGGGCTCGCCGCTGCGAACCCGCGGCACGCAGAAGAGCCCAATGCCCCGGTGGTCCGCGGGGCCCCCCTTCACCCGCGCCGTCACGAGCCAGTAATCGGCGGTGAGGTTCGAGCAGAACCACTTTTGGCCGGTGAGCGACCAGAGTCCCTCCTCCCGCGAGGCCCCCGCTGGGCCCGATCCTGGCGCGGGCTCCGCCCGCAGCGCGTTGGTGGCCGCATCGCTACCGCCCTGGATCTCGGTGATGAACTGGGCTCCGTGAATCCAGTGCTCCGGTGTCGCCTTCTCGAGCTGTTCCACCACCTCGCCGCTGCGCGGGTCATCGGCGAGGACGCGCAGCGCCCGGGCCAATCCGTCGGTACACGCCACGCTGCAGGCGATGCCTGATTCGCCGTTCTGGTTGAGGAGATAGAAAAGGGCGTAGCGGGCCCGCTCGTCGAGTGAGGCCTTCCAGACTCCGGAGCCGTGCACCTCGGCCAGCATCTGTCGCGTCTCCGACGGCAGCACCACCTCGGACGAGACGCGATTGTAGGGCCCGCACGCCTCGATGAAGGGGAGCTTCTCTCGCCGCTCCACCACGTCGGCAAGGTCACCACCCCGACCATGTTGTTGACCGGCGAGAACGACTACCGCACCCCGATCTCCGAGACCGAGCAGTTCTACACTGCCCTCCAGTTGATGAAGGTGCCCAGCGCGATGGTGCGCATCCCCGAGGCCGGACACGGCATCGCCGCACGACCCAGCAATCTGATGGCGAAGGTGGCGCATATTCTCGCCTGGTTCGAAAAGTACCGAGCCGATGGAACGAGCGGGCGATCGTGACAGCGTCCTGAGTCAGAAGCCGCTCATAGCTTGCGGAGATTTCCATGCACATCCGAATCCGGATCGTGATTGCCTGGGCCTTGGCCATCCTGCTGGCGCTGAGTTTCGCCGGCTCCGGCCTCACGAAGCTCAACCCGAACCAGGCGATGGTCGAGCGCTTCGAGAACTGGGGCTACAGCGGCTCCTTCGCGCGCCTGATCGGCGTGATGGAGATCACCGGCGCAATTCTCGTCCTGTTCCCGTCGCTCGCTGCCTACGGAGCCGGGCTCCTCGCCGTGGTGATGATCGGTGCCGTGTACACGCACATGTCCACTGGGATCGGTGACCCGGGCAACGCCGCGAAGTTGATGGCCATAACGGGCATTCTCATCGCCCTGCGCGCTCGGGACGCCCGGCGGCTA
>JACZXC010000161.1 GCA_022571825.1 Myxococcales bacterium
CGGCATGGCGACGAAGTTCAGACCCGGAACCAGGTAGGTGAGAAACGCCGCGCTGCCGAAGCCCAGCATGGCGGGAACGTCGGAGCCGACCCATCGACGCTTTCCCGCAAACGACAGCCGGCGCCGGTCCAGGGCATGACTCGCGTAGTCCAGGGGCAAGAACAGAATCGTGAAGCCCAAGATCAAGGGGCCCGTAACGACGTGGGCACCCGGGATCAGGAAGCCGAGGCCAGCGAGTGCGCCGACCACGCTCAGATAGAACGCGACCCGCCGGAGCTCCTCCCCGAGCGCACGACCGCCCTCACGCAGAACCTCGAGCGGGCCCGATCCGGTGTCATCGACCCCCGTGCCCGTCACGATCCGCTCGACTCGAAGGGACAACAGATCGTGAAACGGCGACGCGAGCAGACCCGCGACGACAGTGGCCGCCACCAGGCAGGCTCCAGCGACGACGAGAAACAGAAGCGCCCCCATCACCGCGAACGCGAGACGGGCGGGTCCCACCCAGAGCCACGTGATCCAGTGCGCCGCCTCGATCGTGGGGATCCATCCGGTGACTCCGGAGTGAATCTCGGCGGCGTAGCTGACGACGAAGGCGATCGCAGCCACAAAGGCCCCCAGCGAGAGCAGCATCGAGACCAGCGCGAGGCTCCAGAGGCGGCGTTCGCGGAGCAGGAGGCGACCGCCTTCGAGGGGCAACCCGAACGCCGCGACCGCTCTCCTCGCCGGGCCCAGGTTGGCGACCCCCGTCGCCTTTTCCTCAGGCCTCGGCACCGCCGATGCGATCGAGCAAGGCGTCTCTCCTCTCAACCATCTGCTCGTGGGTGTCGGCCTCGAGATTCAGCCGTAGCACGGGTTCGGTATTGGACGGACGCAGGTTGAACCACCAGTCCCGATATCGAACCAGCAGGCCGTCCAGGTGCGAGATCTCGACCGCGTCGCTGTGCTCACGTTCGATCCCCGCAAGCAGGCCCGCGACGTCGTCCACCCGACGGTTGATCTCGCCGCTCGCCGAGTACCTGCGCAGCGGCGCCACCAGCTCGGAGAGCGACTTGCCCTCGAAGTCCAGCATGTCGAGGAGTGCGACGAATGCGGCAATTCCGTCGTCGGCGATGAGCGTCGGAGAGAACCGGAAGTACATATGGCCCGAGAGCTCTCCGGCGAAGATGGCGCCGACCTCGCGCATTCGCGCCTTGACGAACGAATGTCCCACCCGACACATTTCGGGGATGCCGCCGGCGCGCTCGATTTCTTCGGCGGTGACGCGACTCGAGCGCAGATCGTAGAGAACTCGACCACCGGGGTGTCGGCGCAGCTGATGGCGAGCGAGCAACCCTGTGATCAGATCCGATGAAATCGGCTCCCCGAACTCGTCGGTGAAAACGGCGCGATCCGCGTCGCCGTCAAAGGCGACGCCGAAGTCCGCCCCGGTTCGCTTGACCGCCTCGCTGACGTCCCGGAGGTTCTCCAGCCGAAGTGGGTTCGCCTCATGGTTTGGGAAGGTTCCGTCGGGCTCGAAGTAGAGCCGTTCCACCTCGAGGTCGAGACGATCGAGCAGGGGCTCGAGACCGACACTGGCCATGCCGTTGCCGCAGTCGATGGCGACGCGGAGCTTCGGCCGGCCGGCGCCCACGGCGAGCACATGATCGACGTATTCGTCTCGGATCTCGACGCGGCGGACCGAGCCCCTGGATGGGCGGGTGGCTTCGGCGCCCACCCGACCCGCGAGCTCTTCGATCTCCCGGAGTCCGCCCGCCTCCCCCACGGGAATGGCATGTTCGCGGCAGATCTTGAATCCGTTGTACTGGGCCGGATTGTGGGATGCGGTGATCATGATTCCGCCGCCGGCGTCGAGGTGTTCGACCGCGAAATAGAGCATCGGGGTCGCGACCCAATCGAGGTCGAGCACGGTGACGCCCTCTTCGGTGATACCGCGCACCAGGGCGTCAAACAGCTCCGGCGAGCTGCGGCGGGCATCCCGGCCCACCACCAGGGTCGCAGCCCCGAGATGGCGTGCGGCCCCACGACCCACGGCATGAGCGACCTCGGCATCGAGCTCATCGGGCACGACCCCGCGGATGTCGTAGGCCTTGAAAATCGAGGTCACGTTCGCAGTGTAGACGTTCGCGCCGCACGAGCCCCGATTCGGCTTTAGGTAGGGCGGGGATGGCCCCAGATGCGGTGAGAGGGGGGCGTCGCCGATATTGGATGGCCCCAGTCATACGCCACTCGCAAGGCCGAAGGCCGCGCAGTGAGCCGAAGGCAAACGGAGGCGGGCCCCTGCAAGGAGTGGCGTCAACGCACCGCTCGGCGAGCGTGACGGGGGCTGCGCTTACCTTCGCTTCCGCCCCCCTCGCCCACCCGGGATCCTTTCCAACGTCGGATCGGGGTGGACCCGATGCCAGGCGAGCCGCAGGTTCGCCGTGCGGGCAGGCGGGCTCTGCCCGCCGATAACCCGCTGAACTAGCTGTCGTTGCGCGCCGTCTCCGCCGGCTTCTCGGTGCCCTCGGTGACGGTTTCGTGTTTCGGGGTCACGTCGATCGCGTCCTTGCCGGAAATGCCCGCCTTGAAGTTGCGGATGGCCTTTCCGACCCCGGACCCGAGCTCGGGCAGGCGGCGGGCGCCGAACAGGACGAGGACGATGCCGAGCACGATCAGGAGCTCGGTAGTTCCGATGCCGAACATGATCTGACCTCGCCCGCGAGATCGCGGGCTCGAGTCAGAAGGTGCCCATCGCCACCCCGGGGGTCAAGCATGGCGGTCTTCCGCCATGGGCCGTCTCGTCAGGGCCTCTCGTCGCCGGGATTCGCGAGCACCACCAGCCGAAATTCTACGGCGGCAGCCGGCACCTCGAGGAACAGGGCTTGAAACGCCCGGCGTTCGCCGGTTGTCAACACCGTCTGCGCCAGTTGCCGCGCCCCTTCTTGCTGGTAGCGGGCCAGCCCTCGAGGATCCGACTCGCGGAGCGATCGGCGAGCCAGCAGGGGAGCGATCGGCGTCGCCGCGTTCTCCAGGGCCTGGCCCTCGGCATCGAAGAGCCGCACCGCGAGCCGAGGCGAACCCGGGCCCGGATCCGTCCTGCGGAGGGTCCCCGAAACCACGAAGATCGGGCCCGCCGTGGTGTTCTCGATCCATCGGCCTGTCACCGACTCCATCACCATCCCCGCGACCACCGGGGACAGGGCGCCGGAGGCCGACACGACGGTTCGCGCACCCAGGGCGCCATGAAAGGTGGCAGCAACCAGGACCAGGGTGACCATCCAGCCGACTCCATGCGCGATTCTTCCCAGCCAGATCGAGGCGGTGGAGGCTCTCGAAGCCACATCCACCGGAGCGGAGGTGAGACTCGCATCGACCTTGGATTCGTCGGCAGACGCGATCGAGAAAATCGAACCGATTGCGACGCCAGGGGTCTGCGGATCTTGGTCCGCTCCGGATTCGAATTCGGATGCGGTGGCGGGCGCAGCCTCGCCGATGGACTCCTCGGCGAGGTCCGGCGGGGGCGATTCGGTGCCGAGATCGGAGAAGTCGCGCGGGAGGCTCGCGTGGTCGACGAGATCGGGAATCGAGGGATCATCGGCCAGGTTGACCGCCTCGCCCGGGCCATCGACGAGGTCGGGAACCGAGGGATCATCCGCCAGGTTGGCGGCCTCGCCCGGATCCTCGGCGAGTTCGCCCCTGGCATCCGTGTCGGAGCTGGACGCGCCCAGCATGTCATCCACGGCACTCTGGGCCACCGCCCCGGGGTCGACTGCGGGCCGGGAGGCATCGGCGATCTCGCCGAAGTCGTGGTTGAAGGTCCACTCGGGTTCCTCGGCGGCGTCTTGATTCGGATCGGCCGCCTCCGAGTCCGGCAGATCCTGGCTGGGCTCGGGAATCGACGGGGCAGACCCCGAGAGTGCCTCTTCGGCCGCGCGATGGACACGGTCCGAAGTAGAAAGCTCCGGAGGCTCGATCAGGAACGCGTGCTTGCACTGGGAGCAGCGCACACGGATCCCCTGCTTCGGAACCTTCGCGTCGTCCAGCTCGAATCGAGTCGAGCACTTCTCGCAGGTAACGATCACGCGCTCCCCCAGGGTCCGGCGAACCCGCGGATCCCCCCGGTGCTAGGGTCCTCTCGACTACGCCGTCAGCGGATGTTTCGGAGGTGAGGGCATTTCGCTTGAGTCCCCGTTGAGTCACCGCGATGCGGCCCCTTCCGAGGCGTTCGGGGCCAGGTCGCCTCTGGGCTCACTCCTCGACCGTCGCCTGGTGATCGTCACCGGAAAGGGTGGTACGGGGAAGACAACCGTCGCCGCCGCTCTGGCGATCGCGGCATCCCGGGCCGGGAAGCGAGTCCTGGTCGCCGAGATGGGCCGGGGCGAGCACGTCCCCTGTCTTCTCGCGCCGGTCGCGCCGGCGGTGGGATACGCCGGGCGAGAGGTGATCGCCGGCGTGACCGTGATCCGCATCGACCCGCTCCAGGCCCTCGGCGAGTATCTGGCGCTGCAGCTGGGAGTTCGCTCTCCCGTGGATCGCGCTCTGGGAAACCGGAGCTTCCAACAACTCCTGGCCGCGGCCCCGGGCTGGCGTGAGCTGATTACCCTGGGCAAGGTCTGGCACCTCGGCAAAATGACCCGGGACGACGGACAGCCCCACTACGACCTGATCGTCGTCGACGCCCCCTCCACCGGACACGGACTGACCCTCCTCGACGTACCACGAGTGGTCGTCTCTGCGGTGCGGGCCGGCCCGCTGCGCCGCAACGCCGAGCGGGTCGAGCAGATGCTGGTCGACCCGGAGCACACGCTGTTGCTGCCGGTGGCGCTGGCTGAGGAGCTCCCGACCCGCGAAACCGCGGAGCTCGTGGAACGCCTGAGGCACCGGGTTGGCATCGCCGTAGACCGAGTCATCGTGAACGGAGTGTTTCCGCGGCCCTTCCCCCAGCAGGTGCCGGACCTCGATGCCCGACTCGCGCGCCTCCCGGACTCCACTCTGTCCGCGAACTTGCCCCGCCCGAGCACCCTGGCTGCGTGTGCGCACCATCTGCGCGCCCGATTCGAACTCAACCGCCATTACGTCGGCGAGCTCGCCCATCTCACCGGCTTGCCCGTGGTGATCCTTCCCTACCGGTTCGAGGGAATCGAGCACCCCGAATCGCTCACCGTCCTCGCGGACGCGCTGATCGGAGCGCCCCGCGCCGCTGCAGCATGAGCGCTCCGGAGTTCGCGCAGCGGACGCTCCTGAAGCCGCGCATCGTGGTGTGCGTGGGGTGCGGCGGCGTGGGCAAGACCACCATCGCCGCCGCCATCGGCATCGAGGCGGCGCGTCGCGGTCGCCGCGTCCTGGTGCTGACCATCGACCCGGCCCGGCGCCTTGCGGACGCGCTGGGTCTGCGCGCGCTGGGCAATCAACCCCAGCCCATCCCTCGGCCGACCCTGACGCGGCTCGAGGTACCTGATCAGGGAAACCTCTCGGCGATGATGCTCGACATGAAGCGAACCTTCGACGATCTCGTCGAGCGTTTCGCCGATGGCCCCGAGGCACGCGATCGCATATTGGAGAATCCGATCTACCGGCATGCCTCGGACGCCCTCGCGGGGAGCGTCGAGTACTCGGCCATGGAAAAGGTCTACGAGGTCTATGGAGACGCGGAATTTGACCTGATCGTCGTCGACACGCCACCCGCTGAACACGCCCTCGATTTTCTCGAGGCGCCCCAGCGCCTGCTCGAATTCCTGGACAGCCGGCTCGTGCAGGTTCTCATCCACCCGGCGTTCGCCGCCGGGCGCTTCGGCTTCCGCTTGTTTGAGCGGGGCGCGCGGCGCGTGCTTCAGCTGATCGAACGGCTAACGGGCTTCGGCTTCCTCGAGGACATCTCGGAGTTCCTGCTCGCCTTCGAGGGGATGGCGCGTGGCTTCCGCGAGCGGGCCGAGAAGGTTCGAACTCTCTTGTTGGGCCCCGAGACCGCCTTCGTGCTCGTCGCGGGGCCGGGCCGGGAATCCCAGAGCCAGGCCCTCGAATTCCTGGATCGCCTGGAGGCGTTCGGTGTACCCCTCTCGGGAACTCTCATCAATCGCGTCCGCGTCTGGCCCGAGGGCGGCGACCCGCCGAAGATTCCGAACGACGAACACGCCGACGTCGAGCTCGCGAACCTGGCGAAGGCCCTCGCATCCGGCGAGGGCCCCGACTTTCCGGCGGAAGCGGCCGCCCGGGCGGCGATCGCCGCCGCGACGGGATACGCTGAACTGGTGCGACGTGACGCGCGGTCGACCCAGGAGCTGCGCGAGAGAAGCGAGGGGCACGGCCGGTATTGGGGTCAGATCCCGGAGTTTTCCGGTGACGTCCATGACCTCGACGGCTTGGCTCGCATTGCGGACGCAATCTTCCGCACCGCGCCCTAGAGGTCAGCGCCTTGGAATCCACCCAAGAACCCCGGTCTCGGCGAAAGCGAGATCCGATCCCGGACGCCGGCGCCCCCCCCGAGAGCAGCGGAGAGGCGTTGGAACGGGCTCGCGGCCATGCTCGCCGGGCAACCGCCGAGGCACTCGCCGGGGTTCAAGCGGTCCTCGACGCGGCCGCGCTCGCGACGAGCGGCGTTCCATCGGAGATCCACGCGGTGCTGGGACCGCTGGCCGTGTTGTTGTCCAGCCTCGAAGAGCGCCTCGCGCGCGCCGCCGTACCCATGTCCGCGCCGATCGTGCGCGCCATCACCGACGCCCTGGATTTGGAAATTTCCCGCTGGGAAGCGCGGGCGCAGGACGATCCAGAGGCGCGTGCCGTGCTTCGCGCCTTCCTCGGACT
>JACZXC010000162.1 GCA_022571825.1 Myxococcales bacterium
GGGGTATCGAAATCGCGATCTCGCGACGAGATCCCCGCCCGAATCGCTCGCTGCATTGGATTGACGCACGAGAGGAGCGCTGGCTTGGTCGACGACGCTCTGACATCCCTTCAACGCCGACAGAATCTGGTCGCCGTTACCGCAGCAATGGCGGTTACGGCCCTGATCTATGGTCTGAGCTTGCCACTGTTCTCCCTCGTGATGAACGAGCGCGGTGTCGAGAGCACGATCATCGGGCTGAGTACGGCGGTGCAGTCGGTCGCCATCTTGTTGATCGCCCCCTTCCTGCCCTCGTACATGCGCCGGTCGGGGCCGGCCGCGCTCATGCTCGGTGCCATCCTGGTCACGCTGGTGGTTTTTCTGCTGCTGCCGTTTTTCAGCAGTCTTCTGGTGTGGATCGCGTTGCGCTTCCTCATCGGCTGCGCCAGCAGCATCCTGTGGATCTGCGGCGAGGCTTGGATCAACCAGCTGGCGACGGATCGAATCCGCGGGAGAGTCGTCGCCATGTACAGCATGGCGGTCGCCGCGGGATTTGCGCTCGGCCCGCTGCTGCTCTCCTTCACGGGCAGCAACGGCGTGACGCCGTTTCTGGTGTCCAGTGCCATCACGCTGCTCGCAGCGCTGCCACTCCTGAGCGTCATGCGCATTGCCCCGCGTCTGGATGGGAAACGGACCGGCGCGCTCCCCGGTTACTTTCTTCTCGCTCCACTGGCGATGTCGCTGTTCGCGCTATTTGCGGTGGCGGAGGGCATCGTGCTCACCTTTCTCCCGCTGTACGGGATCAGCCTGGGTCTGACCGAACCACAGGGCCTCTACCTGATCACGCTGATGGGTATCGGCGGGATGGTCGGTCAGCTGCCGATCGGATGGCTCGTCGATCAGGTCGACCGCATGTTGCTCGCCACGGTTTGTATCCTGCTCGTGGGAGTCGGCGCGCTGCTGATGCCCGCGGTGCTCGCGATTCCCACCTGGAACCTGGTCTTCATGCTGCTGTTCGGGGCCGTGTTGAGTGGGATCTACACCATCGCGATGGTGATCATCGGCGACCAGTTCCGGGGCGCCGACCTCGCAGCGGCGAGCGCGCTGTACGGAATCATGTGGGGCGCGGGCAGCACCCTGGGACCTCCGATCGGTGGGGTGGCGATGGATTTCTTCCCGCCGCACGGCGTCCCGCTTTCGATCGCCGTGCTGTTCGCTGGATTCCTGCCGTTCGCGGCGATCTCTTGTCTGCGGAGGTACAGGAGCGGTTCTGCGGCATAGAGTGAGTATGAAGGAGGGCGAAAGGAAAGCGGCGTACACTCCTTGTTGAGAAAACAACACGAGATCCGCCCGTCGTGATGGCCTCCGAAGGATCCGCTCGCCAGGATGGCCTACCGCGGAGGCGATTAGGGTGAGTCGGTCGTCTTCGTCGAGGTAGCCGAAGTACCAGCGGCGGGTCCCTCCGGGGGCCTTCCTTGCGGCTCGCTTTCTTGCGACGGGCCCTTATGTTCTGCGAATCGGGCGCGGTCCCAGTCGTTGATGAGCTTTCCCGGTTATGAGAGCGGTCGGCGCGGTGCAGAGACGCATCTACGGAGTCGAAACTGAGTACGGGATCATCTTCACCCCGGAGGGGAGGAAAACCCTAACGGTCGACAGGGCGAGCTGCTTCCTGTTCGAGAAGCTGATCGCCACCGAGCACTTCCGCAGCGGATTCCTCGAGAACGGCGCGCGCTTCTACCAGGACACGGGCTGCCACCCCGAGTACGCGACGCCCGAGTGCGCATCACCGCGCCAGGTGATCCTCTACGACAAGGCGGGCGAGCGCATCCTCGAGGACCTCCAGGTCTACGCCGAGGAGAAGATCCGCGAAGAGCGCATCGCCGGGAAGCTCTCGATCTTCAAGAACAACACCGACTTCGGGGCCAACAGTTACGGCTCCCACGAGAACTACCTCGTGGACCGCGACGTCAACTTCGACGACCTGGCCGCACCGCTCATTCCCTTCCTCGTCACCCGGCAGATCTTCGCGGGTGCCGGCAAGGTCTTGCAGACCCGGGATGGGGTCCACTACTGCATCAGCCAGCGCGCGCCGCACATCTTCCAGAAGATCTCGGGTACCACCACGAGCGACCGGGCGATCATCAACACGCGCGACGAGCCCCACGCGGACCGCGAGAAGTACCGTCGCCTGCACGTGATCGTGGGTGACTCGAACATGAGCGAGTACACGAACTTCTTGAAGGTCGGGACCTGCGGGATCGTGCTCCAGATGATCGAGGACCGCTACCTCCACAAGGACCTGTCCCTGCGAAACCCGGTGGAGGCCATCCAGAACATCGCCTACGACACGAGTTGTAAGCGGCGGCTTCGCCTCGACGACGGCCGCGCGTACTCGCCCATCGAGATCCAGCGGGAGTACTGTGAGCGGGCCCAGGCGTATATCGAGCAGTACCCCGTGAGCGACGATCACCGGGAGGTCGTCGCGACCTGGCAATCGGTGCTCGACTGCCTGGACGACGACCCGAACCGGTTGGACCGGAAAGTCGACTGGGTGATCAAGCGCCGCCTGATCGAGTCCTATGTCGATTCCCGCGGCCTCCCGTGGGACGATCCCCGGATCTTTCTGCTCGACCTGCAGTACCACGACATTCGCCGCCAGCGCGGCCTCTACTATCTGCTCGAGCGCCGGGGAGCCGTAGAGCGGCGGTTCACCGAGGCCGAGATCACCCAGGCCAAGAGCGAGCCGCCGCCGGACACGCGGGCTCGGATTCGCGGGCAGTTCATCAAGCTCGCACGGGAGAAGTCGATCGCGTACGACCTCGACTGGTCGACCATCCTGATCGAAAACCTTCTCAACCTCCGCTTGGTCTGTAGCAATCCCTTCGAGACGGACGTGGAGGAGATGATCGATTTCGTGCGCAGGAGTCAGGAGGTCGACCTGCGCAAGGCACGCCTCTCCGAGCTTTCATCCCCTGCCCGACATCGCGCGGCAGCGGTGCGGTGATTCACGTCGGCTCTCTGGTCCGCATCGCCGATCGAGAGGCGTTGGAGGAGGCGTTGGTAGGGTCCACGGCCCATCTTCCCGAGCCGACGCAATTCCTGCACACGGGAGCCACGGCGCGGGTGGTCCACGTGCGCTTCAACGCGGACGGGGAACCGCTCTATGGCCTGGACGGACGCCCTGGACTCTGGAGCGAATCTTGGCTGAGCCCGTTGACTTTCTAGACGTCGAGAGGGGGACAGTTTCTCAACGGCTTGACTCGACTCACGATTTTCTGATCAGCCGGGGAAGTCGATGACTGCGTCGCTGCGACCGGCGGGCGCTATGAGGTCCAGGACGTCGTGATCCACAAGAGACCGGGCGGTGCTCTCGGACGAAGAGCGCGCCCGGCTGGATCGGAAGGGCTGATCGGCCCACCTCGACCCCTCGCTTCCGGGCCGGACCTCGCAGTCCCGTCACGCCCGCGCCGACAGGCGCGGATGCGCCCCGCTTCTCGTGGACTTTGGCGTAGCCCCCGAGCCGGCGCGTTGATTGGAATCCTCGATCAGCCTATCACGACTCCTGCCTTGTTTCGGGCCTGAACTCCGGTCCGAGCTTGAAGACGGCTTTCGAGAATGGCCGCAGAGCCACGATCTCGGATCGACACGGCCGTGGACCCCCCCTCGTTCGCGGGATGATTCGATTCGGACGTCCGGGAGGAGCGCAACGAGTTCATGCGGCGACGTCCCCCTGGGACCCGATCAGCTCGGCCACGTGCGTGTACCCGCAGATGCGGCGCAGCTCGATCTGCCCGAAGGCAACGAGGCCGTAGAGCAGCGTGACGGCCGCCTCCTCCGTCGGGAACGACGCTTGCGTCTTGGTCCGGCGTCGAAATTCCCGGTTGAGGTTCTCGATCGAATTCGTGGTGCGCAGCGTCTTCCACATCGCCTTCGGGAAGGCGTAGAAGGTCAGCAGCTGCTCGCCGGCTTCCTCCAGACTCTTGGCGACGGCCGGGCACAGCTTCCGCCACTTCGTTACGAACGCCTGGTACGCCTCGCGGGCGGCGAGGCCGCTCTTCGCGTACACGATCCGGTCGTAGTCGCGTTTGCGCTCGCGGTGCGCTTGCGCCGGGCAGTGTTTCACCAGGTTCTGCCACTTGTGCACGGCACAGCGTTGCACCTGGGCCTTCGGCCAGGCCTCGATCGCCTTCGTCAGACCCCGGTGCCCGTCGGAGACGATCAGCACAGGGCTTGCCAGGCCGCGTCGCTCGAGATCCGACACGAGCCTCGACCAGGTAGGCCTCCGCCTCGCTCACCGCCAGCGCCATCAAGCGCTTCGTCCCGTCGGGCGCGACTCCGAGCGCGGCCAGCACCGGCACGCTCACCACACGGCGTGCCATCCGCACCTTGAGGTGAAACCCGTCCAGGAACAGGATCGCGTACGGCTCCTCCGACAGATCCCGCTCGCTCCACTCCGCGAACTGCGTCTTGAGCCGCGCCGCCACCCGCGACACCGCGCTCTTCGACAGGTACTCCGAGCCGAGCAATGGCTCGAGCGCCTTGCGGATGCGCCGTGTATTGGCCCCGGCCAGATACGCGCCCAGGATCGCCTCGTCGACCTTGCGCGTGCGCCGCGCGTAGCGCGGCACCACCTCGCTCTGGAACTCCCGCGTGCGGCCGTCGTCCTCGCCGATCCGACCGCGAGGGACCTCGAGCGTCTGCGGGCCCAGCTCCGTGGTGATCCCTCCGCGTCTCGTGGCCATTGCGGTAGCCGCGTCGCTCCTCCGAACGCTCATAGCGGCCCGTGCCCAGCGCCTGGGTGAGCTCCTCCTCGAGCACCGACTCCACGGCCTCCAGCACCCGCCGACGCAGCAGGCACGAAATGTCCTGCCGCAGGCGGATCACCTCCGCTTGTCCCGTGGTACCCTTCGTCATGGCGTAGCCTTCCATCGCCTTCTTGGCGATTTGCTTTGCAGCTCGGAAGGTTACGCCATCTCACTTTTTCCACGGGACTCGGGACAGATCCACAGGCGCTGTGTCATGTCGCCCATCCCGCCGATCCCGCCCATGCCGGGGGCGCGCCGCCGCCCTTCTTTCCGCGCGGGCTGATTTTTCTTGGCAGAGGCTGTCCCCGGAGTAGACTCTTCGCATGCCCACAGCGCCACCTCCGAGACGACTCATGCACGGTCGCGATTCGAAGACCCTTCGAGCCTGGGCCGTTCTTCGCCTCCTCCTCGCGCTGGGGGTCGGCTTGCTCCCGACCCTCGGCTGGGCGGAAGACCCCGCTCCCGTGCCGGACCATGCCTACATCGACTCCGTAGATCACTGGAAGTGCGACCGGGGCTTCAAGCGCGTCGCTGACCAGTGCGAGGAGATTCAGGTGCCCGAGCACGCCTTTCTCGAGTACACGGGGAATCGCTGGCAGTGCGAGCGAGGCTACAAGCGAGGCAACGAGCAGTGCCTGGCCCCGTAGCGCAGTCCTGCGCCGGTGATGATCGCGGGGAGGAGAACGGAGATTCCGTACACCTCCATCGCCCTGTAGGAGAGACGCCATGGCCAGTCCCGTCTTCGCGAGAACAATGTTCGGTTGCGCCGGCAACCCCCTCATCGTCGCGCTGGGAGCTCTTTTGCTCGTTGGCTGCACGGAAGAGCCCCCGGAACTCCCGGAACATGCCTACACCACCTTCGGAGACTCCTGGAGGTGTGAGCGAGGCTTCAAACGCGTCGAAGACGAGTGTCAGTCCGTCGAGGTCCCGGAACACGCCTTCCTCAGCTACAACGGACAAGACTGGACGTGTGAGCGGGGCTTCCGGCGGGTCGAGGACGAGTGTCAGCCGGTCGAGGTGCCGAAGAACGCTTACCTCGACTCCACGGGAAGTCGCTGGGCGTGTGACCGCGGCTTCAAGCGCGCCGAAGACGAGTGTCAGCCAATCGAGGTGTCCGAGGAGGCCTCACCGGACCTCCCGGAGCATGCATTCGTCTCCTACGGAGACAAGTGGAAGTGCGACCGGGGATTCAAGCGCGTCGACGATCGGTGCAAGGAGAATCCGGTGCCCGAGAACGCCTTCTTCGATTACACCGGAAATGACTGGGAGTGTGAGCGAGGTTACAAGCGTGTCAAGGAGCAGTGCCAGCGGGTCCAGGTGCCCGAGCACGCGTTTCTCAGCACATGGGGAGACGCCTGGGTCTGTGACCGCGGCTTCAAGCGCGAAGGCAATCGCTGCTCACCCCAATGATGGGTGGACACTCGGTACGCACACGTCAGCTCTGGGGCCAGATCGAATGAGCGGCCTTGTGCTCGGTGGACACCTGCAAATCGTCCATACGGGTCGATGGGTTGCAGGCCTCTGCGCGAAGAGAGGATCATGGAGAGATACCCCGACCGAGAAGACGTGATCGCGCTCTACCTGAAGGAGCACCTGGGTGGAGCCGAGGTGAAGACCCTGGTGGATCATCGGGACCACGAGATTGTCTTCTACCTCGATGCGGGCGCAGAGCCTCCGTCGCTCCGGCCGCTCCAGCTGAGCTTTGCAATGGTCGCCGATCACGGCATGGAGCAACTCGAGGAGATCCTCGACTCACACCGCGTGATCGAGAGGATGGGAGAGGCCGGAAGCGAGCCGGTCACGATTTCGGACGACGACCCCGACTGACGCGGCGGGTTGGCTGCCCGCCCGGTGCGCTGGCTGCGGGGTCCGCGCCGGCGCCTCGTCCCGCGACCGGGGAGGAAAAGCGACCCACCCCGTTGGTGCCGATGAGGCGAAAGGAGTTCGAGTGCGCCGAAGACGGGGCCCGTCAGGGCACACACCGTAGAGCGACGCCCGC
>JACZXC010000163.1 GCA_022571825.1 Myxococcales bacterium
GCGAGTGGTCAACCGGTGAACCCGCCGGGGGGTGCGAACGTCGTGATCGCGGACTGCAGTGTCGAGTTGGGCCAGGCGCTGGCGAGCACCCTGGTGGCTTGGGGGTTACGTCCGTTGCTCGTCCACGACGGGGTCGAAGCGATTCTCAGCGTGCAGAGGGTCCTGCCGGACCTGGTGATTCTCGGCGCGGATCTTCCCAAGATGTCTGGCCTCCAGGTGTGTGAACTGATCAAGCGCAACGCGAGTCTGCAGGGGATCCGCGTGGTCCTGGTGGATGCGGCCCAGGATCCGGGTCACAATGGCCAGTCCCCGGAACTCCCGGAACACTACGGGCCGGATGCCCAGATCGGGCGGCCGCAGCTACCCGCCGCCCTCCGGCCGCTGGTGAACGATCTCGGGCTCTTGGCGGACGCGACACCCGTCGTCTCGGAGCGCCCCTCGGCGGCGGTCGGTCCGGCGCCACGGCCCCCCGAGTCGGCGCGGCCGCCTCCGCCGGGGGTCGCGGCGCCACCCAGCATCCCGCAGGTGTCTCCTCCCCCCGAGATGCCACCGGCGCCACCCTCGGCTCTGACGCCGCCGGTCGCTCCTCTCCCCGAACCTCCCCCGGCTGCGGCGGCGCTGGCGTCGCCCAACCGGGACGAATCCTGCGACGGGATCGCCCAGGCCGAACGGCTGGCGCGCGTCATCGTTGCGGACATCGTCCTGTACAACGAGGCGAAATTCGACGCGGCGGTCGCAACCGGAAATACCGTGGAAGCCCTGGCGGCGGAAATCAGCGAGGGACGCGCGCATTTTGATCGACGCATCGATGCAAACCTGCGCGCGACGAGGGACTTTCTCACAGAGGAAATCCTGCGGGTGGCGGGCAGCCGGGGTCAGTCATGAGCGCGCTCTGTGATCACCGCGATCGCGACAGCATCTTGCGAGACCTGAAGAGTTCGGACGAGGAAGTCCGACGCCTGGCGGTGGCGCGTGTCGGAACCATCGGAGTCGAGGAATCGATACCGCTCTTGGTCGAGGGACTGGGCGATTCGAGTTGGCGGGTCCGGAAGGCGTCGGTCGAACGGCTCGCAGCATGCCCCAATATCGCGATGGCCGCCGATGCATTGATCCCCGCGCTGGGAGACGAAGACAACCCCGGGCGCCGGAACGCAGCCGTCGAAGCGCTGATCCAATTCGGCTCCGAAGCCTTGTCCCCGCTTGCGGACGCGATCGGAACCGACGATCCAGGCGTGCGCAAGCTCATCGCAGACGCCCTCGCGGCGATCGCGGACGGCCGCTCGCTTCCCCACGTGTTGGGCTTGGTCGAGGATCCCGATCCGAATGTGCGCGCAGCCACGGCCGACGCGCTCGGCGCAATCGGGGGTGAAGCAGCCGAAACGGCGCTGCGGCACCTGGCGACGGACGTAGAAGAAGTTTCCCTGGTGCGGTTCTCCGCGCTCCACGCTCTCTCGGTGCAGGGAAATCCGATGCGTGCGAGCGAACTCGGCGCGGCCCTGGACGATCCCATCCTGTGCCCGGCGGCGTTGCTCCTGCTCGGCTGCCCCGATGACAGAGAGGCGGTTTCGATATTGCTCAAAGCGCTGGCCGCGCCGTCCCCCAGCGCTCGCGAAGCGGCCATGGGTTCGCTGTTGATTCTGATCGGTCGCAGCGACGGTGCGCGCAGTGAGGAGCTGGTCGCGCAGATCCGGGAGGTGGCTGATTCGTCTCCCACCCTGGTCGGGTCCGCCCTACAACGGCTCGCGGATGCGGACTTGCCGACACGGCTGATCCTCGTTCAGTTCCTCGGGCTGTCGCGGATTCCCGAGGCGGTGGTTCCGATTCTGCGCGCGGGGCGCGACGAGGCACTTGCCGAGGTCTCGCTCTCGACCCTGGAGGCCCTGGGCCCGCTGGCCGAGGAGACCCTCGACGGCTGCTGGAGTGACCTCGATTCGGGATCGCGGCGCGACGCATGCGCGTTCCTCGGCCGCACCGATGGCAGTCGCGGCGCCCTGCGCCTGCTGGAGGCCCTGGACGATGTCGATCCGGAGGTCCGAATTGCCGCCGCCCGAGCCGTGGCCCAGCGCGCCGCGGCGGAGGCGGTGCCCGTGCTGGTACGCCGATTGGGAGCCGCGGCTCTCGACGGCGAGTTCGACAACGGAGCCGAGATCGTGGCGGTGACCGAGGCGCTGATCGCCCTGTCGGAGTGCGCGAGCCTCACCGATGAGGTGGTAGAGCTTCTGCGCGCCGGTCTCGAAGACGCGCCCGATCGGGTTCGCTTCGCGATGGCCGGTGTGCTCGCGACGATCGTGCGCCCGGCGGATGCTCCGATGGTCGAGCTCCTGCTCCGCGATCCCGATGCCGGGGTCCGGCGCGCGGCGGTGGAGGCCTTGGCGCGACTCGATCCGGTGGCAGCCACCGAGACTCTGCGACCCGCCCTGGGTGACGAGTCGGCGAGGGTTCGCGCGGCCGCCGCCCGTGCCCTCGGTTCCTGTCCGAGCGATGATGTGTTCGATGATCTCAGGCGTCTGGCTGGCGACGAGGAGCCCCTGGTGCGCGCGGCGGCGGTTCGAGCCGCCGGAGACCGATATTCCGGCTCGGATGAAGCGCACAGGAAAGTCGCCCTCGACCTGATCGCGGCCGGTCTCGCGGACGACGCCATGGTCGCCCTCGCCGCCGTGAAGGCCCTGAACCAGGTGGGTGGTCCCGCGGCCGTGCGCGCCGTGGCCGTGCTCCAGCGCGGGGAGCCCGAGGTGGTATTGGAGGCGACCCGCTGCCTGGCAGCCCACGCCACTCCCGACCGGTTGGGGGTAGTGATCCGACTGGTTTCACATCCCGATTGGTCGGTTCGAGCCGAAGCGATTCGCACGTTGGCGAACCGCGGAGTCGCCCGGGCCGTTCCGGCGATCCTGCGCCGACTGGAAGCCGAGCAGGACGAGTTCGTGCGCGGCGAAATGCTCCGCGCGCTGAAGCGGCTCGAGGGCTAGCGGCGATGTCCATGGAAGATCCGCGAGGCCCGCGGATGACGGATCGGGAGTGCCGGAAGTTCACCGAGCTCCTGCGCCTCCACTGTGGGCTCGACTGCGGGCCCGAGACACGCTGGGCGTTGGCGAGCCGGATCGCTCGGCGCGTCTGCGAGCTCGAGCTCGGGAGCTTTTCGGCCTATCATTACCTGATTCGCAGCGCTTCGGGCGCAGAAGAGTTCGCTCAGCTGATTGACGGGATGCTGTCGGACGAGACCTATTTCTTCCGCGACCGCGGCCAACTGAACGCGCTGATTCACCAGATCATTCCCGAAAGCCTCAAGGAACCTCGGGCCCATGGTGGCGATCCGGTGAGCCTCTGGTCAGCGGGCTGCGCCAGCGGTGACGAGCCCTACAGCGTGGTCATGCTGGCTCTCGAGGCGGGCCTCGTTCCCCGCACCGATTTCCGGATCTATGCGTCGGACATCTCGCGTCGAATGCTGCGGTGCGCTCGTCGGGGCACCTACGGCGCGAACTCGTTGCGCGAGATCGAGCCGACGCTGCGCCGGCGCTACTTCCATGACAAGGACGGTCTGTGGCGGATCTCGGATGCGGTCAAGAAGCACGTCGACTTCATCCAGTTGAACCTCATGGATCCAGCCAAGCTCGCGTTGATCCGCAACGTCGACGTGATCTTGTGTCGAAATGTGCTCGCCAACCTCGATTCCGAGTGCAAGCAGCGGATCATCGAAATGTTCTGGGACAAGCTGCGTCCGGGAGGGCATCTGCTTCTGGGAGACTCGGAGTCGCTCGTGGGCTTGTCGACTTCGTTCGAGCTTCGGCGTTTGAAGGACGAACTGGTCTACCGCAAGCCCTCGTCTGGAATCGGTCTCCGCGACCCCTGGCACGCCGCTGCAGAGACCGTGCGGGCTCGCGATGCCGCGGAGACGGACGATTGAATCGTCCGAGCGCGCCCCGCGACGTCGAGGATTTCGGGCACCGGCTACGAATCCTGATCGTGGAAGACAGCCCGACGATGCGGCAGCTGCTCAGATTCGCTCTCAGTCGCCTCAAGGACGTTGAGATCGTCGAGGCGCAGGACGGGATGGACGGATGGCGGAAGATATCGGGCGATCGCTTCCACCTTGTCCTGATCGACATCAACATGCCGGTCATGGACGGTCTCAAGCTGATCGGTCTGATCCGAAACGAGGACGACCTGAACGACGTTCCGATCGTCGTCATCACGTCGGATGCAGCTCAGCAGGATCGGGAACGCGCGCTGAACCTCGGCGCCAACGAGTACCTGACGAAGCCGATCCAGACCAACCGCGTGTTGGCTGTTGCGAAATCGTTGCTGAAGTTGGGGTAATCGAGCCGTCGGGGGCTCGGCCTGTGGTATATCTGCCGGGGTGAGAGGACTTGCGTTCGCGTTTGCCCTCGGCGCCGCGATTTCCGGGTGCGGATACAAACTCGTCCGCTACGGGGGGTCTCTCGGCGACGTCGAGTCCCTGACGATCGAGACTCTGAGCAACGAATCCACCGAGGCGGGTGTCGAACACATCATGTCGGACGCCCTGCGCCGCGAGTTCTTGCGGCGCGGCGCCGTGCGGCTGACCGAGGATCCGAAGGTCGCCGATCTGGTCTTGACCGGCAGCGTGTTACCGCTCGAATCGTCGGGTTCCAGCTTTTCGTCCGCCGTGCTGGTGATCGAGTACCAGCTCACCATGAGCCTCGCGATCCAAGCCACCCGCAGCGACGGCACCGAGGTGCCCATGGACCCGCGGGCGCTGCGGGAGTCCGAGCGCTACCTGGTGAGCCCGGACGTCGAAGCGACACGGAAGAACCGCGACGAGGCTCTGCACCGGATCGCGGCCCAGCTGGCTGGACGGGTACACGATGCCCTCGCCGAGGTCCTCACCCCGTGACTCCCGAAGAGCTTCGATCCGAGCTCTCTCGGGGAATCCTCCGACCTGCCTATCTACTCGTGGGCGAGGAGGCTCTGCTGCGGGACGACGCGCTAGCCGCCCTTCGCGAGGCGGTACTCGGCGCGGGCCCGAATGAGTTCAACTTCGACCCGATGGAAGGCGACTCGACGACACCCGGGGCTTTGCTCGACGCCGTGCGCACTCTGCCGGTGATGGCCCCGCGACGTCTGATCGTCCTGCGCGAGCCCGAGGGCCGGCGCGGTGCCTCCCGGGGCGTGGCCGACGTCCTTGGCGACGTCGTCGCCGACCTCGATTCGGAGAGCGGGGTGGTCCTCGCCGTGGTCGCAACGCAAGTGGATCGCCGTGTGCGCTGGGTTCGGGCCTTTGCCAAAGACGACCCGGGGAAACCGGTCGTGGTGGGCTGCGATCCGCCCCGCGGTGCCCGCGCCGTGATGGCCTTCGTGCGAGAGGAAGCGGTCCGCCAGGGCGTCACCCTGGAGCACGGAGCGGTAGAGCTGCTCAGCGAGCGGGCCGGACCCCAGCTGTTGATGCTACGCCAGGAGATCGCGAAGCTGTCGCTCCTCGCGGGCGACGGCGAGCCGGTGACGCGGGCTCATGTGAACGCCTGTGGGAGCGACTGTGCCGAGGAACCGATCTGGGACCTCACCGACGCGATTGGCGCCGGGAGGGCCGCCGATGCCCTGTCGGTGTTGGCGCGGCTGCTGCGTTCGGGCGCCCCCCCTCCGGTGGTGCTGGGTGCCCTGGTGTCCCATTTCCGTCGGCTGCTTCGGGTGAATGCCGGCGGCTCGGTCGCGGCTCCGCCCTTCGTGGTCCGAAAACTGAAGAGCCAGGCGGAGCGGTACGCTCGGCCGCAGCTGCTCTCGTGCCTACGGGCGATCCACGAGACCGACCTGGCGCTGAAAGGTGCGGGAGGCCTGGGCCCGGAAATGGCCCTGGAGCGCCTCGTGCTGGGTCTATCCGGCTAGAGGTTAGTGAGAGGCTGCTAGAGGTTGCTCGCGTGGTGCGCGAGCCGGCCGATCAGTCGGCTCGCGCGTTTCCTCGGAAGCGCACCCTTGCTGACCGCACGCCTCAGGACCGACTCGGCTGTGCGCAGAGAGCTCCGGGCCCCCTCGGCGTCGTTCGTCTCGAGGGCGGCGCGGACCCGCTTGACGGCGCCTTTGGTCCGGGTGCGGAGGTCGCGATTGCGCGTCCGGCGCTTGATCGCCTGACGGGCTCGCTTGCGTGCCGATTTGTGGGTAGCCACCCGGTCCTCCCAACCTCCCCGAAAACCCAGAATTCCCAGGGGCGGCGGGTGAACATACCCGTTCCCCTCGCCATTCGCCCTCCGAGTGAGTCGGGGCTCTCGGTGGTTCAGGCGGTCTGGAAGTCCGCCGATACAGAGAATCGCAGCCCTCAGGCTGCGGGGGGGGGGTATGTGAGCGCGACGGGCACGGGGCTGGCGATGCTGGCGGTCCTGGGACTCTGGGTCACGGGCCTGGCGGTTCCATCCTCGGGCGCTGAAACCGACGGCCGGTTCGAAATGGCCGCACCCGCCGAGGGCAGCTCCCCGGTGGCTCCGACGCCGCGGAGCCGGTTCACCGACCCGATCGAGCGCGCCTGGTTCGCCCCCGCGTTCACCCTCGATGAGCGCGTCTCGCGCACCCGCCGGGCCTCCCTTGCACTCGGGGTGCGGAGCCTCGACGGCGCCGCGCGCGCGGTGCTTCTCCGGACCGAGCTGGGTGACCCTCTGAAGCGATCGGCGGCCGCGCTGACTCTGGCCCCGGACCTCCCCGCGGCCCATATCGAGCGAGCTCGAGCCCTCTGGCTCCACGGGGATTCCCCCCTGGCGGCCCTCCGCGCCATCGCGGGGGCCCTGTCGGCGGTTCCTCGGCATCCCGAGGCCTCCATCT
>JACZXC010000164.1 GCA_022571825.1 Myxococcales bacterium
AAGAGCGAAAGGCGAAGGTACGGGAACGAGGCGGCGAACGCGCCGCTCATCGCGGTGGGAACGCCGGCACTCGCGATCGCGATGCCCAAGGCGAGGGCCGCCAGCGCCGGCCCGCGCCGCCGGGTCAACCCGTGGAGTCGCGTGCCGTTGGCGCCCAGGGCGGCGCCCAGGCTGAAGTACACGAACCACAGCCAGACCGGGTTTCCGCGCAGCCGCGCCAGCAGCGCCAGGGCGGGGTGGGGCGCCGTGGCCTCGAATCCCGCGGCCAGAAGCATCGTCCCCGCGACGGCGATCCCCGCCGAACCCGGCACGACCCAGGGGTTGCGCCAGAATCGATCCGGCAGGAGAAACGCCGACACGAACAAGGACTGGACGAGGATCACGAAGTAGAACTGGCCGGGATAGCCACCGGCCCCGAAGCGCAGCAGGGCTGCCTTCAGCGTGAGGTCGGCGGGGATTCCGCCCCAAAGCGTCGCGAGCAGGCAGTAAAAGGCGCTGTAAATCAGGTGGAGCCGAAGAAACTTCCAGAAATAGCCCGCGAGCCGGCGCCGCGGCCATCCCTGAAGACCGGCCAGATACCCGGTCACCGCGAGAAACGCGGGGACCGCGAGCCGCGCGGCCCCATTCACGACGTGATCCCGGTACACCGGAGCCTCCGGCGGAGCCGCGTGGATGAGGACGACGGCGATGATCGCGAGTCCCTTGACCGCGTCGAGTCCGGAGAGTCGCGATGCCCTGGCGTCGGTCACGTCAGGCGCCGCAGGCAGCGGTGGCGGGACGTCGGGCGGGAAACACCGAGGTCCCTAGCCGGTCCACCCGGTCGCATTCGAGTCCGACCCCAAGCCAACCTGGCGCCGTCCGGCCGGGGGATCCGCCTGAGATTGGGGAACGGCCTGGATCGGCACCGTGGCGCCCATGAAGCGAAGGGCCATGTGCGCGGCGAAGATCGGCCCCAGGGAGAAGGTGACACCGTTGATCGTACCGATCAGTCCCCCCTGGATCTCGAGGCTGGTGTTCATCAAGATGACGACCCCCGCGACCACCGCGGGGACCGTTGCACTTCGCAACAGGCTCTCGTGGAGCAGGCGCAGCAGGAGTCCCATCGTAAGCATCCCGATCACCACCCCCGCCGTGCCGAAGTTCAGATAGAACTCTCCGATCCAGGTGGGTCCGGTCGCCGACCTGATGTGCGAGCCGGCGCCGTAGGTGTCCGTGATCCATTGTCCGATGCCGACAGCCGGTTTGTTCGGCCAGAGGACCCGCGGGATGTAGGCCATCGGGATCTGGGCAAGGGTCCAGCCCCCCTGAAAGGGCACCCGATCCGGCGTCTCCCGGATGATGACGGAAGAGCGGCCGAGGCCATCGAAGCGGTGGGCGAGCCGCGTGAACCCCTCGGTCATGTAACCGCCGAGGGTGTACTGGGAAACATGACCCGACACGTCGCTGAGGGTTCTGCCCGGGTGCGTCATCATCGACACCGTGCTTCGGCCGGCCTTGACCGAAACGCGGTAGAAGTTCGACGCAGGGTAGACGAGCACGCCCGCCAGGATGCCAGCCAGGACCCAGCGGCCGCGGATCTCGCGCCGGTGGAGCCAGGATGCCAACACAATCAGCATGAGCGGTCGCAAGAACTGCCCCTTCGATCCCGAGAAGAACGCGAAGGCCATGCTCATCGGCACCAGCACGAATAGGAGGGCCAGGGCGCTGTAGGAGCGGTAGCGGATGAAGGCGAGTGCCAGCACGACCAGGCCGAACCAGGCGGAAAGGCTGAGGGCGCCCAGGAACCCGCTTCCGAGGGAGGCGGGAAGAAAGCCGAAGGTCGCGGCCAGCTCGATGGCCCATCCAAAGGGGATCATCAGGCAGGCGACGAGCAATATCGTCGGAAGCGGCCAGTCGTGTCGCGGCTTCGGAATCGCGCTGGCGATCAGGCGAGCAAAGGGCAGCGCATAGCCGACCAGAAGCGCGACCAGGGCGACCAGTGCCATCAGCTGTCCCGCGACGATGTCCGACACCGAGACCGCGGTGAATGCCATGCCGGCCGGTTCGACGGGTCCCGCTGCGGGCAGGTAGATCGCGAACGCGGGCATCGCGAATACGACCAGGTAGGCCATCGAGAGGAGCGACAGCAGCAGGTGCCGATTCGCCGGGGCGCGCATCTGGTCGATCGCCATGGGCACGAAGGTCACGATCCCGGTCGTGACGGCGAGGAAGAGCATCAGGATCTTGTCGCCGCGGACGCCCATCGCGATTCCCATGACGAACCCCGACATCGCGAGGATCGGAACCACGACCACCAGGACTCCGGCCATTGTCGGCCGCGTTGCCGGCGGTCGGGTGGGGACCGTCGCGGCGGTCATCCCTCGATCTCTTCGATTCCACCGCTGCGCGCGGAATCGAGCATTGCGAAGGTCGCCCGGGACACCGCCGCAATTTCTCCGAGCGCGAAGGGCGAGGGACGGGCCGACCGCACCGCGTCGAGTGCCGCGGCGACCGCCGCCGCCTGGCCCTTGTCCTGGTTCAGGGTCCGCCGCGTCCGCGCACGTTTTCCTTTTGCGGCGTTGAGGATGCGCGTGACTCGGAAGTTGTCGCAGATCGCCGTTGCGCCGTCCGCCGAAGCCTCGAAGCGTTCCTTGGGCAACTGGGGACTGGCGTGGGCCAGGTACTCGATCACGGCGGTTGAGCGATCCGCGAACCCGAGCACGGCGACCAGGGAGTCGTCGAGGGCCGGGTCGACCCCCAGGGCGCGAGCCCGAACCGTCGTCGCGGGGGCGCCGACCAGATAGGCGCACAGATCGACGAAGTGGCAGACTTCGCCCAGGATCCGCCCTCCGCCGACCCGGGGATCGGTGATCCAGGTTCCCTCCGGCGGCGGGCCGGCGGCCACTCTGTAATGGATGGAGAGGGGGCCTCTGCGGTCCTGGAAGGCGTCCCGGACCGCCCGGGCGTGGCAGGAGAATCGGCGGTTGTAGCCCACCATCAGCAAGCTCCCGGTCTCGCGAGCCGCGTCGACGACCTTGTCGACCTCGCCGGGGGTCAGCCCGACCGGTTTTTCGAGCCATACGGCCTTGCCCGCGCGCAGGGCGCGGGCGGCGAGTTCCGCGTGGGAGTCGTGTCGGGTGGCCACGAAGATCAGGTCTACCGCCGGGTCGGAGAAGACGCTCTCGACATCCGTGGCGCAGCGTGCGAATCCGAAGCGTTCCGCGGCGCGGCGTGCCGAGGCCCCGGTTGTCGTGACCAGGGCCACGCGGTTCACATCGACACCTCGCGCGAGGGCCGGGAGCAGGACGCCGCGGGCGTAGTTTCCGGCCCCGAGAAACGCGACGCCGACGCCCCGTTTCCCGCGGGTTCCCGGGTCGACCGGCCGCTTCGCGGACGTCAGCTGGATGGTGCGCGCCCGCGAGGGCGCTTCGGCATAACGAAACACGCAGGCCAGAGACTGACGTTCGCCTTGGGCCAATCCTTGGTAGATCTCGACGGCGTTCTCGAAGGGCACGATCTCCCGGTCGAGCCGATCGAGTCGCACCGAACCCGCGGCGATGAGTTCGAGGAAGGCCTGGATGTTGCGGTTTTCCGTCCAGCGAACGTAGGCCCGCGGGTAGTCGAGGCCCTCCTCCTCGTAGCGCCGGTCATAGCGACCCGGCCCGTAAGAGGTGCTCATGCGGAGCTCGAGTTCCTTTTCGTACAGGAGCCGGCGGTCGAGATCGATGGGAACGGACCCGATCACGGCGATCCGACCCTTGTGGCGCAACAGCTCGGCGGCGAGGCGAAGTGGCTCCGGGGTGTGGGACGAGGCCGTCACCAGGGTCAGATCGGCGCCGTGACCGCCGGTGGCCCCGGATCGCCAGGCCTCGAGATCCTCTCCGGGGCGCAGGCCCCACTCGGCACCTTGATCCAGGGCCTGCTTGACCCGGGTGCCATCGAGGTCGACCCCGAGCACGCGGCAGCCGTTGGCGCGAAGACATTGAACCCCGAGCTGGCCGATCAGTCCGAGTCCGATGACGGCGGCGATCTCTCCCAGGGTCGGCGCTGCGACCCGCAGGCCCTGAATCGCGATCGCACCCAGGGTGGCGAAGGCGGCGTCCTCCAGGGGCACGCCCTCGGGAACCCGCGCTGCCAGGTTCTCGGGAATTGCGGCGTACTCGGCGTGGTTGGCATAGCCCGCCCCCGCGCAGGCGACGCGGTCGCCGGGGGCGAAGGCGTCGACGCCCTCGCCCACGGATTCGACGATGCCCGCGCTCGAGTAGCCCAGGGGCTGGGGCATCTCCAATCGCCCCCGAACCGCACGCACGGTGGGGAGCGGCCCGTCCTGCCGAAGCTTGTGCGCGACCTGTCGCACCAGGTCCGGACGGCTGCGCGCCTTGCCCAGGAGTGACTTTCGCGCAAACTCCATCACCAGCTTGTCCGTCCCCGGTGACATCACCGAGAAGCTTGTGCGAACCAGCAGCTGTCCGCGGCCGGCGGCCGGCGCGGGGACCTCGGCGAGCTCGAGGGCGCCATTCCGGGCGTTTTGGAGGATCTGCTTCACACGGGTCTCCGCTCGATGTGACCCAACCAGCCGGGATGGGCGATGAAGGGTCGCTTCGCGGTGATCTGTTCCAGGGAACGATCGCGCGCCTCGAAGTCGGCGGCGACTTCGCCCACCTGTACTTCGGACGGATCCGTCACCTCCGTGATGCGGGGGCCGGCGTCGCGGATCGGCTCCCACACCTTGGGGATCTGCTGCTCGTCGAACCCCATCAGTCGCAGGGCCACGAGATCCAGCGCCACCGGATCGGTGGCCGCCAGGACCACACCCAACGGAATGTCCCGGGGCGCGAGGGGTCCCTCGCCCTCCCCCGCCACGATGCCATCGAGCACGGTGAGCACCGTCCGAACCGGTCGATCGGCGTCGAGGTGGAGTCCCTCGCGATCGCTGTAGTAGAGGCACCGGTTCAGGTCCAGGCACATTCGCCAGGTCGTGCGGTTGCCCCACCAGTTTCCGGCGCGGATGAAGGCGTCACCGCGCAGACGATGCTCGAGGCGCCGAGCCGCGCGGAAGATGCCGATGGCGCGGCGAGCGGCCAGCCACGGCCGCGCGACCTCCGTTGCGCGGCTTCGCAGGAGGTCGATCCAGCGGCCGTCCGGGAACTCGTCGCCGCCCCGGGAAACCGGCCCCAGGCAGTGGTGGGGCAGCCAGTTCTTGTCGCCGTTGATTCCCACCAGATTCTTGAGCGCCAGGCTCACGCCGGTTTTCTTGTGCGTCTTGAGCTTGGGAACGTTCACCACCAGGTCTGCCGAGAGCACCGTCTCCGACAGCAGGTACTCGTTGTGGCCATCGCGGTGGTGTTCCGCGGTCGGTTCGGGGTCATAGTCGGCTCCCCGGAAGCGCCGGGGATCGAGTCCCGAGCCGTGGAAGAAGCTGCGATCGCCCAGGTCGACGGCTCGGTAGCCGGCGGGATCGCCCGGCAGCGGATGTCGCTCGACGATGATCCCGTTGCGAAAGACCACCGCTTCCCGCCGCAGATCGACCACCTCGAGCTCCCTTTGCAGGACTGCGTCGTAGAAGCGCACGAGCTGGTCGAGACCCGCGATCTCTCGGATCCGCTCGAAGTCGCAGTCGTGTTGGGGGGCCTCCGCGACGACCACGCTCCCCTCGGTTCCGACCGCGAGAAAGGCGTAGTCCGCCACCGCACGAAGAATCGCGCCGTGGGTGATCACGCTCTCCACGCTGGCGTCTTCCGTCGGATTCCAATGGCGGATGAAGTTCGGCTTGAGGACGACCCGGCCACCGCGGGGGACCAACGCGCCCAGCGGGTTCCACCGGTCGCTGCCGAAGCGGTCGCGATCGAGGCCCAGGCCGCGCAATGCCCCTCTCACCCCCGCATAGGCCGGGTTGGGCGGGCCCAGGGCTGCGTCTTCACCGAGCAGGCTGGAGAATTCCGGATAGTGCTTCCCGGCGTGGAAGGGGGGAACCGCGTCCCCGTACCCGGGATCGGTGCGCGCCAGGCCGACCCGAATCACGCTGGGTCTCCGCCGACCCGAGACTTCACAGCGCGAAACTTTCCGTTCGGCTCGCGCGGGATGGTCTCGACCAGCCGCAGCTCGACACCGATCTCCTGGCCCAGGCGCGATCGAATCTCCTGGTACAGGCTGCGCGCGCTGGCGTCGCTCCAGCTCGCCCGCGGCACCACGCGCACTTCGATGGCCTCCCGGGTCTCCTGCAGAATCTGTGCTTCGGCTACGTCGCGCTGCGCCTTGAAGATGTGGTCCAGGCGACCGATCGAGCGACCGTCAGGGGTCACGATGGTGTCCTCGATCCGGCCATCTATGTCCTCGAAGATGTCGCCGGGTCGACCGCAGGGACAGGGGCCCTTGATCTGCGTTCCGATGTCGCCGATGCGGTAGCGCAGGAACCCGGTGGCGTCGTTTCCGAGCCCGGTCACCAGCAGGGGTCCGCGAACCCAGTCGTCGGTCTCTTCAACCGGCTCGACCTCCACGATGCAGAACTCCATGTCCACGTGCAGGCGACCCTCGGAACACTCGGTCATGGAGGCGGCGAACTCGCTGGTTCCGTAGCGATCGCGGACCGGGGCTCCGAAGGCCGCTTCGATCGTGTCGCGCTGAAAGGCGAGAAGCGACTCCGACGACGTGAATACGGCTGCCAGGCGCCCAGGCGGCAGCGGCCGCCCCATCTCGAGCATCGCCCGGCCGATCAGGTGTAGCGACGAGGGGTAGCCCTGAGCGTAGCGCGCCGGTCTCGCATGGATCGCCTCGACGTACGCCGGCAGGTTCC
>JACZXC010000165.1 GCA_022571825.1 Myxococcales bacterium
AAGCGCCCCCATAAGGGTGTGAATCCGGACGAAGTGGTCGCGGTGGGCGCCGCCATCCAGGGCAACGTACTGGTCGAGAAGAACCAAGACCTGTTGCTGCTCGACGTGACTCCCATGTCCCTGGGGATCGGAACCTTCGACGGTCATTTCGCAAAATTGATAGAGAAAAACACGACCGTCCCCGTGCGCAAGTCTCACGTCTTCACGACGACGAAGGACGAGCAGACGGCCGTCAGGATCCGAGTCCTGCAGGGAGACAGCGCGCGCGCCACGGACAATCATCTTCTTGGCGAATTCGTGCTCATGGATATCCGGCGCGCGCCCAAGGGCGAACCGGAGATCGACGTCTCCTTCGAGATCGATGCGAACGGAATTGTCAGCGTTTCGGCCCGTGACCTCGCGACTGACGGGGAGCAGTCGATCACGGTCAACGCCACCGGTACCCTCAGCGAGGAGGAGATCGAGCGAATCGTCGCCGAGAACGAGGGCAACGAGCTTCCCCAGGAGAAGTAGCGGCTCGCGATGGGCGAATCGGAGGCGGCGAAGATCCAACGGCTGATTCGCGATGGCCTCGATTGTTTTGGCACCAATGACGTATCCCAGGCGATCGCTTGCTGGGATGAGGTGCTGGCCATCGATCCGCAGAACGCGAAAGCGCTCGACTATCTCGAAGCGGCTCGCGGCGATGGTGAGACGAAACCTCCCGATGTCGGTCCTGACGACGCCGGGGACGAGGAGCCGGAGCGCGAGGTGACGCGTCTTCTCGAACAAGCGCAGAAGCTGTTGGGAAACGATGACCTCGAAGGAGCCCTGAGCCTGTTTCACGCCGCCGCCAATCGAGACCCCGACCGGATCGAAATCGAGAGCTACATCGATATGGTCCGCGGTCGACTGGTTCAGCGCTACCGCGATCGGGTGGGTGACACGGGAGTGGCGCCTCGGATGGTCATCGATCCCTCGGAGGTCACCGGTTTCGATCTGGCCGCAGATGTGGGATTCATGCTTTCGCTGGTGGACGGCAAGACCAGCATCGACGAATTGATCGCCCTGTCGGGCATGGATGTGTTCGAGGCGCTGCGAATCCTCAACGAGCTGGTGGCCGCCGGGATCGCGGAACTCGAGTCGTGAGTACCGCCGCCGGGTCGCTGCTGACCTACATCGACACACCGGTCGTCGTGGGCGATCCCGACGGACGAGTGGCCTACGTGAATCCCGCATTCGAGAAGGGATTCTCCGTGGATCTCGAGGGCGTGATGGGCCAACCCCTAGCCCATCTGTTCGACGGCGGTGCCCGAGAGTTCGTGCTTGCCTCCGTCGCCGAAGCCTGCGAGCTGGGCGAGACCGTCCGCTTCCGGATTCGTCAGGGCGGGGTGGGGTTCGGCGCGATCGCGTCGCCGATCGTCGCCGAGGACGCGCGGGTGGGCGTGGCGTTGTTGCTGGTCGAATTGGCTGCGACGGACGAGCGTTCTCTCACGTTGTGCCGGGAGATGACCGAGTGCCTGGACGACCTGGGCCGGATCCTCGATGAGATGTTGGAGCAGACGGGAGGTCGTCGAGCGGAGCGCTATCGAGCGCTGGTCGAAGATGGCGTTCGCGCCCTCGGTCGCGCGCACAAGTGGAGCGGAGAGCTCGAGAGTGTGATTTCGGGAAAACCGGCTTCCGCCGCGACCCCGAGTCGTTTCGATCCCGTCGCGGTCCTCCGCGATGCAGCGGCCCGGGCGCGGCCAGAATTCGAATCGGCGGGTCTCTCTCTCGAGGTCCTGGTTCCGGCTCAGCTGCCCGAGCTGCGGGGCGACGGCGGGCTCCTCGAGCTGGCACTCTCACACCTCTTGCGGATCCACCGGGTGGGCGCAAACGACACATCGTTGGTGACGATGTCCGCTCGGATCAGGCCGCGCGGCGACGGAACCTCGGTGGTGATTTCCGTCATCGGCAGTGGCGCGGTGGAGGGCGATGCTCCAGAAGAGGACGCGTTTTCAACGGTCCGGTCGCTGGTGGAGGAGATCGGCGGTGAGATCCGAATCTCGGATGCCCCGCTGGGCGGGCGCGCGACGGTGATTCGCCTGATGGTTGCCTGAAGTTCTCGCCGGAATTCCAGCCGGGCCGCCGGCGTTCGGTCGAACCGCTGGAGCGCCTCCCGCGTCGACCTCCACCGGTACCGAGTTGGGGTAGACTCCACACTTTGGAGGTGCGGAGGGAACCGGTCGATGGCGGTGAAACGGGTCTGCCTGGCCTACAGCGGCGGCCTCGACACGTCCGTGATATTGCACTGGCTGATCGAGCGGTACGGCTGTGAGGTCGTCGCGTACACCGCCGACGTGGGCCAGGAAGAAGAGCTCGCGGGGCTTCCCGAAAAGGCCCGTGCCTCGGGCGCGATCGACTGCGTGATTCGCGATCTGCGTGAGGAGTTCGTGCGCGACTTCGTGTTTCTCGCGCTTCGGGGCGCCGCTGTCTACGAGGGGAGCTATCTGCTGGGCACGGCTCTCGCGCGACCGCTGATCGCCTTCCATCAGGCGAAGGTCGCACGCGAGACCGGCTGCGATGCGGTGGCTCACGGCGCCACCGGCAAGGGCAACGATCAGGTGCGTTTCGAGCTCGCGTTTCGCGCTCTGGCGCCGGAGTTGGCGGTTATCGCTCCATGGCGCGAGTGGGATCTGCGGTCGCGGACCGACTGCATCGCCTATTGTGAAAAATACGGGATCCCGGTAACGGCGACGCTGAAGAAGCCGTACTCGATCGACCGAAATCTGATGCACGTGTCCTTCGAAGGCGGCATCCTCGAGGACCCCTGGCGCGAACCTGACGAAGACATGTTCATCTTGACCCAATCGGCGGAGGCCGCGCCGGACGAGCCGACCCAGATCGTGATCGGATTCCGGCGCGGGACGCCGAGTTCGATCGATGGGGAAGACCTGTCTCCCGCCGCCTTGCTCACCCGGCTCAACGCCCTGGCTGGCGCCCACGGGGTCGGTCGCGTCGACATGGTGGAGAACCGGTTCGTCGGACTGAAGTCGCGGGGGGTCTACGAGACTCCGGGCGGAACCGTCCTGCATCTGGCACACCGCGCGATGGAGTCCATCACGATGGACCGCGACGTGATGCATGAACGCGATCGGCTTGCACCGCGTCTGGCCGAGTTGATCTACAACGGCTTCTGGTACTCGCCCGAGATGGACGTTATGCGCGCCGCGATTGACGCCTCACAGGGGAATGTGACAGGAGACGTGCGGGTCAAGCTCTACAAGGGGTGCGCCGTCGTGACGGGTCGGCGCTCCCCCTGTTCGCTCTATGACCCGGAGCTCGCCACCTCTGAAGACATGGGTTCCGATGCGCTCTACGATCCGCGCGATGCGACCGGGTTCATCCGCCTCCAGGGTCTGCGACTCCGCAAGCCCTAGGCGGGCTTGGCGGATTTCTCGTCGGCCCCCTCCTCCGCCAGGAAGCGAAGCAGCGCGGGCAGTGAGAGCTTCAGGAGGTCGACGTCGGAGTCGAGCTCGGCGCCGAGGGCAAATACATAGGCCAGCGTCTTGGCGTAGAGAAGCAGATCGTTGGGGAGATGGAGCCCCGGTGTGGCCTGGAGCAGTGCCTTCGCCTCGTCCTTGAGGGGTAATACCTGGGATCCGGCGATTTCGAGGGCGTTGCTCCCGCCGCCGATTCTCTGGAACATGGACGCCACGGCGGCACGCACCGCCTGGCGATGGCCGGTTTGCACCATGCTCATGCGATCCATCCCGGCGATGAATCCGTCGAGGTCACGCCGCATCAGGGCATAGATGCCCAGGCGTATTTCGCGGCGGAGCTGGGGGTCGAGGCGTCGGCTCAGGCCGAAGTCCACGAATAGTAGTCGCGGCCTCTCCTTCGCCCCGGGCTCGTCGAGGAGGAACAGGTTGCCCGGGTGGGGGTCGGCGTGAAAGAGACCATCCACGAACATCTGCTTCGTGTAGGCCCGAATCAGGATCTCGAGCACCGCGCGGGGCGTGACCTGTAAACGCTCGAGGGCACTCCGATCGCTGATTGCAACCGACGGATGGTACTCGACGGTGAGGACGCGACCCGATGAGTGCGTTTCGATCACGCGGGGTACGACGATTTGCGGGTCCTGGGACAGGTTCGCCCCGATCTCGCGGGCCATGCGGGCCTCGTGCTTGAAGTCCAGCTCTTCGCGGAGCCCGGTTTCGAACTCGCGAAGTAGCCGCGCCCATACGGAACGCGACGGTCCGCCGGTCCAGGACCACAGCATCAGAAGAACCCGTACGATGACGAGGTCGGCCGCCAGCGAGGCTTCGAGCCAGGGGTACTGAACCTTGACCGCCACCTCGGTGCCCGCGTGGAGGCGTGCCCAGTGGACCTGGGCGATCGATGCGGCTCCGATCGGCTCCGGGTCGAACTCGGCGAAAAGATCGGTCACAGCGCGACCCAACTCGGATTCCAACGTCGAACGCAGCTGTGAGGGTGGAATCGGAGGCACTCGGTCGCGAAGCGATGCCAGCGCTTCAGTCGCGAACGGGGGCAGCACGTCGTAGCGATTGGCCGCAAACTGCCCGGCCTTGGCGAAGGGCCCCTTCAACGCTCCCAGGGTCTGGACGACGCGAGCCACGGCCCGCTTCCGAAAGGCCACCTGGCTCATCCGGCGGACCTCGACTGCCGCCACCGCTCCGCGAATCGACGTCCAGACCGCGTCGCAGGCCACCGCGAGGGCGCACGCGAAGAGCCGGAGAGCCTGTTCCAGGCCGAGGATGCGGGGGACGTAGCGCAGACGGCTCATGGCGAGAGTGTGGTCCGTTGATCGGAGGCTCCATGCGAGTCGCGCAAAGTCGCGCGGGGCTGGGACCTGTGGGGTCCGACGGGCTCCATGGCCCCTCGGTGGGATCTTGAACCCGATCGAGAGGGATCCGGCTTCGGCTCCTTCCTTGACAACGCGCGAAACCCTAGTCTACAGAACAAGGTCTCGGCGGGCGTGCGAGACGCTCGGCCCCTCGCTTCCAAGGAGTACCCCCGATGCGTTCGTCACGGGTTCGGGCTGTTCTGATTTCCGCGTTCCTCGCCCTCTCCATGATCGGATGCCATGTGCTCGATTTCAGCCCCCGATACGAAGAGGGCGAGATCGCCATTTTCGACAACCTCTTCGCCGTCTCGGTGCCCGACGAGCGCCACGCCGTAGCCGTCGGCTACCTCGGCGCCATTTACTGGACCGAAGACGGCGGCGATTCCTGGCGCAAGGGCGCCACAGACGCTGTCGCGTCCCTCTATTCGGTTTCGATGGCCGATTCGCTGCACGGCTGGGCGGTGGGTCAGTTCGGGACGATTCTTCGCACCGATGACGGCGGCAAGACCTGGACCGAGCAGCCCAATCTCAAGCAAGACGAAACTTCCCATCTGTTCGGAGTCCATGCCATCGACTCCCAGAATGCCTGGGCCGTCGGGATCTGGGGCACGCGGATTCGCACCTCGAATGGCGGGCGCACCTGGGAGGATCACTCACTTCTCGTGAGCTTCGACCACCCGCAGTATGTGTGGTTGGACGCCGTCGATCAGGAAAAGGTGCGGATCGGCCAGAAAGTCTACGAGGACGTGGGGCTCAACAGTGTGTACTGCCTGCCCCAGCAGCCTCAGCACTGCTGGTTGGTGGGGGAATTTGGCTACATCTTTCACAGCCACGACCAGGGAGAAAGCTGGGAGCGCGGCGAAATCCTCGGAGAGATCCGGATCGATTCGATCCACTTCGCGCACAACGGGGTCGAGATCATGAGCGAAGACAAAAAGATGCTCGAGGAGTTCTCGGCCCGGATCGAGGACGAGACCCATCTCAACGTCCTGATCGAAGCCTTCGCGAGTCATCGGGAGATTCACGAGTTCGTGACACCTGACAATCCCTACCCGCTTTTCGACATCGTGTCGGCGCGCATCGGTGAGGTCCGTTCGATCCTGGAGGACGCCGGCGTCCTGTCCGACCGCTTTCGCATGCCCAGCAAGCCGCCCTGGGACTACGAGGACTTCCTCGAAGACGACCCGACCTTCCTCGATCGGTACATTGAGGGGCGTCGCGCTGAAGCACCCATGATCCGAGTCGGGGTCATCCAGAATCCCTACCTCTACACCGTGCGCTTCAGGGACCCCGAACACGGGCTGATCGCGGGGTTGGGGGGCGTCGTGTTGAGGACTGCGGACGGAGGTCGCACCTGGCGGTATCGGGTCATGGATCGCAAGCAAGCGCTCTTCTCGGTGGCCACGTTTGGAGAGCGCGCCATCGCCGTGGGCGAGAAGGGGTTTATCCGTTTCTCGGAAGACGGTGGCAACCGCTGGGAGGGGCCCAACGCGGATCGCTTCCCGTCGCTTTTCACGTTCATGCGGGACGTCGACTTCGAGCGGCGCACCTTCGGTGTCGAGCAGGTGCTCGATGACGGGGTGGGCCTCCAGAAGATAGTTCGGGTCGCCCCCGTCCTCGAGGATCTGCCTGGCCAGCTCCGGGCGGACCAAGCGGATGGCCTCGGCGTAGTTGAATCCGCGGCGGCGAGGACGTGAACGACCTTATGCGCGTTGTTGCTCTTGCCGATGAACTTGCGTCTGTTGACGGCAGCAGGCTCTACCTTTTTGGGGAATCGCGTGGCGGTATGATGGTGCTGCAGGCCATTCGTGAGGGCTTTCCCGCCCGTGCAGCCGCTGTATTTGGAGCGCCTACCGACTTTCATCGACTGATTAATGAGTATCCGGAAAGATATGAGGCGGTGGCTGATCA
>JACZXC010000166.1 GCA_022571825.1 Myxococcales bacterium
GGGACAGCATTTTCGCGTCTATACCGTGAACAACGTGGAAGCCACCCAGATCCTGCTCGACGCGTGCGTTGGGAAGCCGATCGAGCGGCTCGTCTACGCGTCGAGTTCGTCGGTGTACGGAGACGCCGTGACGCTGCCGATGCGGGAAGATGCACGCCCACAGCCTGTCTCGCCGTACGGGGTAACGAAGCTCGCCGCCGAGCAGCTCTGCTACCTGTACTACGTCAATCACGGCGTGCCGGCCGTCTCGCTTCGGTACTTCACGGTGTATGGGCCCCGGCAACGTCCTGACATGGGATTCTCACGTTTCCTGCACGCGGTAGTACGCGGAGCTGCGGTGCCGCAGTTCGGCGACGGCCGGCAGACTCGCGACTTCACGTTTGTGGCCGATGCGGTGACGGCGACGGCGGCCCCTTCCGCAGCGAACCGTTCGGCGATGGCCGCCCCGATGCCGCGGCTCGCGCCGGTGACCAACGCGACCTTGCCTTCAAAAGCCCCCACCCGAGCTCCCTGGTTTCAGAAATCCGACCGATCGGCCCATTTCACGATGCGGGCCTCGGGGATCAGGTGTTCCTCCGCGTGCAGCCAGCGGAAGTTCCAGACTCCCTCACCGTGACCCGCGGTATCGATCCAATTGGCGCCGGGCAGCTCCGGATCCCGATGCGCGACCACGATCCGGACCGATCCGTCGTCGCGACGGACGGCCCTGCGCGCGTTGGTGTGGATCGGACGGGTGCGATAATCGAAGGACTGGCCCCAGTAGTTGCTGAGCACGAAGCCCCAGTAGCGGCATTCCGGCGGCGAGAAGTCGATCACCGCGGCCTCGTCGGGACCGAGCTTCCACCAGCCGTAGGTCATCCGGTTGCCCGGAATCCCCTGGAGCGACGCCTGCTTCTCTTCGTCCGCCGGAACAAAGGTGTTTGGATGCTCCCGCCACCCGTCGGCGAAGTCGAAGAAGATCCGGTTGGCGCCGCGGATGTATTGCGCGGCGCGCCGCAGGGCCGCCTCCACGAACTCCGGGCTCAGGGGCGGAGGCGGACCTTCCGCGCCCAGTCGCTCGATCTGGAACACCCCCGGCTGTTCCCGGGTCCGGTCCCAGAAGGTCTGGCGAATCATCAGGGTCGTCGTCCCGGGAGCCAGCGGGATCCAATTTCCCGGGTGCTCTTTCTGGCTCAAGATGACTTCGAAGCGACCGTCGGCCGCGACCTCCAGCTCGTCGAGCTCCCGATAGGCCACGGTGCGGCCCCCTCCCTTGCCGTAGGAGCCTGCGTACACCGCGATCGATACGTAGTGCGCTTCGCCGCGGGTACCCCAGAGCCGGTACTCGTACTCGTTCCGGATGTGTGCATTCGAGTGAAGGTTGTCCGGATTGTCCCAGCCGAGCTTGAGTGTCTCGTGAAGGCTGGGAACCATCACCGGAAAGGCCGGGTCACCGCCCTCCATGATCAGCTCGAAAGCCGAGCGCACCATCTGGGTCAGGAAGCGATGGGACTCCGCCAGATCGACCGGCGCGCTGGGAGCGGTTGGACGCCGGAGCTCGTGTCCGGCCTCCTCCAGGGCGCGACAGAACATCGACCAGGCCTTGCCGGACGCGAGATCTTCGCCGGCCGCCATGTCCGCACCTCGCTTCGACGCCGCCCCGGGCATTCGCCCCGGTCCGCGATGGATTGATGCCATCGGCACCGGCAGCATACCATGCCGCCCAGTCCACCTTCGGAGTCCCGGTGCCTTCGAGGAGAGGTCGTGCCCTTCGAGTTCCGCACGTTTGCCGCGATGTTCCGCTTGGCGTTTCGCGACCCGATGTCGTCCCGGCGCCGCCGCGTGGTGTGGGTGACCCTGTTCGCGATTCCCCTGTTCGCCGGGGTGAACGCGTTCTGCTTCGCCCTCGATCGGCTCCTCTACCCCGGCATTCGGAAACAGGCCGTGACCGAGCCCGTCTTCATCATCGGCCACGCGCGAAGCGGTACCTCGCTGATGCACCGGCTGATGACCCGCGACGCCCAGTTCAGCTGGTTTCGGATGTACGAGCTGTTCCTGCCATCGCTACTCCAGAAGAAGATCGTGCGCGGCATCGCGGCCTGGGACCGCCGTACCGGCTCGCGAATCGCCCGACGAATCCAGGCCTGGGAGGACCGCACCTTCGCCCGCGGCCGTGAGATGCACCCGATGAGCCTCACCGGCCCCGAGGAGGACGAGTTCCTGATGACACTCTCCTGCGCCTCGGGAACCGTGACCCTGCTGTTCCCCTACATGCGCGAACTCCAACATCTCTACTATTTCGATGGCCGGCCGCCCCGGGCGCGTCGGCGCCTGATGCGTTTCTACCGCGCGTGTCTCCAGCGTCAGCTGATGCTGGAGGGCGGCGACCGCCACCACCTGAGCAAGAACCCGGTCTTCTGCGGCCGGGTCGAGAGCCTGATCGAAGCGTTTCCCGATGCGCGCTTCATCGTGATGGTGCGCAACCCCTGCGAGACCATTCCCAGCTTGCTCAAGATGATGAAGCGCAACTGGATGGCGTCGGATTGCCCCCAGGACCGCGTCGAGGACTCACTGGCTGTGCTCGCGGAGCAGTCGATCCATACCTATCGAACCCCTTTCCAGGTGCTGGAACGGCACCCGGAAGTGCGCCACGCCGTCGTCCGCTACGAGGATCTGGTGGCGAGCCCCAAAGCGACCGTCGAGACCGTCTACGATCAGCTGGGGCTTCCCCTGGCACCGGAGTTCGAGAAGATCCTCGCCGAGGAAGCAACCCGTACCCAGTCCCACCGCGCCGATCACCTCTACGGCCTCGAGGAGTTCGGCCTTCGGCGCGAAGAGATCCGCGCGAAGCTCGCGGACCTGTTCGACCGTTTCGGCTGGGAGGCTTGAGGCGGCTCAGTCGCCCGGGCCCTCGGTGACGATCGACGTCACTCGCTTCAGCTTCTCCAACATCTCCTTCTGTTCCTCGGTGGCGGCGATCTGCCGGCCCAGAGCCGGATAGCTCGGGATCTCGTCGTCGCTCAGCTCGGGCATCCGTCGCTTTCGCTCCATGGCCTTCTCCAGGTAGGGAGCCAGCGCTTCCATCTTGCTTCGCTCCCGCTCCTCCTCCTCGGCCTTGAACTCCGGCATCACCTCGGCGCCGAAGAGCTCCAGGGCTTCGCAGATGTGATCGTGCCGATTGCGCCCACCCTGTTGAATGAAGGTCACCTGATCGACACCGGCGTCGGCGAAGCTGCGCAGGTGCGCGCGAAGCTGGTCCGGGGTGCCGATGCCGCGCTGCTCGCCCGCTTCGGGGAGCGTGTCCCGTACTTTTTCGAAGTTGGCCCAGATGTCCGTGCGACCCGGCTTGTGCTCGCCGAAGATGTAGTGGTGGCCCAGGCCGTACCCGAAGAAGCGGAAGCCGTCCATGCCCCGGCGCTTGGCCTCCTCGGCGTCCCGGTGCACCGAGAAACCCGTCACCATGGCGATGTTCGGATTGATGGCATGGCCGATGGGAACGCACTCCTCTTTCAGGATCCGGTAGTAGTCGTCCACCCACTTCTTCGCCTCGCCGGTGTCGACGAAGGCAAAGGTGAGGGCGCCGATTCCGAGCTTCGCGGCGAGTTTGATCGTCTCCCGGTTGGAGCAGGCGACCCAGATCGGCGGATGGGGCTTCTGAACCGGCTTCGGCACCACGTTGCGGCAGGGAAAGTCGAAGTACTTGCCCCGATATCCGGGGTATGGATCCATGACCATCATGTTGGCGCACTGCTCGACGGCCTCTTGCCATTGCTCCCGCTTGGTCTCCACGTCGACGTGGAAGCCATCCAGCTCGAGTAGCGCCGAGGACTCGCCGGTGCCGAATTCCACACGCCCGCCGGAAACCAGATCCAGGGTCGCGATGCGCTCGGCGACCCGGGCCGGATGGTTGTAGTTCGGCGGCATCTGCACGATTCCGTGGCCCAGGCGAATCTGCCGCGTGCGCTGAGAGCACGCCGCCAGAAACACTTCCGGGGCCGAGGAGTGGGAGTACTCCTCCAGAAAGTGGTGCTCCACCTCCCAGGCGTAGTCGATGCCGAGCTTGTCGGCGAGCTCGACCTGGTCCAGAGCCTCCTGGTAGAGACGCAGCTCGTCCCCGTCTCTCCAGGGACGGGGGAGCTGGTGTTCGTAGAAGATTCCGAACTTCACGGGTTCGACCTCCCAATCAGCATGGTACGAGCATGGTACGAGCATGGTGCGAGCTTGGTGCGCAGATCCCGCACTCGCTGCCGCTGCCGCGGTCCAGATAGTGGCATACTGCGGCTGATCTCCGCTGCCGGAAAGAGGAACCCATGATTCGAGTACTCGCGATCTCGATCGGACTGGCGCTGACACTGCCCGCCGCCCCGGCCCCGGCCCAGGAAGCCGAGGATGCGGGTTCGCTGACGCCGTCATTCCGGGAAGGCGACATCCTCGGCTTCGAGGAGGTCGACAAGCTGCGCCCCTTCCTCCCCGAGCCGTTCTGGGACAACCGCGACTTCTTCTTCTATGAGGGCATGCACCTCGAGATCGGGCCGACCCAGCGCGACTACTCCCCCTCCGCGCAGTACGCCGCGGCCACCGAGTTCTATCGCGGCCAGCCGCGGATCGGCCCCGACAGCAGCCTCGAGAACTGGACCGCCGGTCGACCCTTCCACCCCGATGAGATCGACTGTGCCGGGGACCCTCAGGCCGGCCTCAAGATCATGTGGGACTTCCAGGCCCTCGGCGCCGACGGTCGGGCCCATTTCTTCTACTCCTACTGGGACCGAGGGGAGCGGCTGCCCCTCTACTACGAGGGGACCGGGCAGCGGGTGCAGCTGGCTCACCGGTTCGAAGAGAGGCACCGGGAGATGGGCGGCGACATCTTCCGGGGCGAGAAGCGGAAGTTCGTGTTCGGGGTCGAGGTGGTGGCGCCCTTCGATGCCCGCGGCATTCAACTCCTCTCCTACCGATACAAGAAGTCCGACGGGCCGCGAGCGGACGCCCGGAACGACGACACCTGGGTCTATGTGCCGACCCTCCGCCGCGTCCGGCGGATCTCGTCGGCCCAGCGCACCGACGCGATCGCCGGCACCGACTTCACCTTCGACGATCTCCGCAGCTTCAACGGGATCGTTCCCCAGTATGAATGGGAGTGCCTGTGGGAAGGCCGGATGATCGGCCCGATGAATACCCAGGTGAAGGCCTATCCCTACCAGGCAAATCACAACTTCGGTCCCTACGGGCTCTCCTTCGCCAGCGATCGCTGGGAGCTGCGCGAAGTGTGGTTGGTGCGCATGACACCGAAGAACAGCGATCACCCCTATCACCACAAGGACCTCTACATCGACAAGGAGACGTTCACCCCGCTCTACTCCTTCGCCTACGACCGCAAGCACGAGCTCTGGAAGATCATCTGGCACAACAAACGCTGGAGTCAGGACGAGGAGCTCACGGGCGTCTGGTTCCCCGGCTGGGAGGACGTGCCGGAGCCGAGAGCGCTGGTCGTGATCAGCGACATCATCGCCAACGTCCAGACGGGCACCGGAAACCGGATCGAGTTCTGGGATGCCCACGGCACCCCCCTTGCCACGAAGGGGCGCATTCGACGCTACATCGACGTGGGGCGCCTCACCAAGGGCCGCTGAACCGCGGCCTCTTTATCGACCCCGGTACTTGGGCTCGCGTTGGGCGGCCCGGGCCGCCTTCATCTCGGCGTAGTCATCGGAGCCAAACACCATGGACTGCGTCACCGCTTCCTCGCCCATGGAGCGCTGGACCGGCGGGGTCGCGATTGCGCCGAGGGTGCGCCGAAACATCTTGACGGTGAAGGGGGGCAGAGACGCAATCGCGTGGGCCATTTCCAGCGCCGTCTCGTCGAGCTTGTGATCGGGAACCACCCGGGAGACGACGCCGTGGCGAAGCGCCTCGTCGGCGGTCATCACCCGGCCGGTGAGGGCCAGGTCGGCGACCAGGCCGTGACCGGCCATCTGGAACAGGCGGGCCGTGCCACCCGAGTCCGGCACCACCCCGTGGAGGACCTCGGGAAGCCGCATGCGGGTGCTCTCGCCCGCGATGCGGATATCGCACAGCAGGGCGCGCTCGAAGGAGCCGCCGATCACCCAGCCCTTGAGAGCTACCAGGATGGGCGCCGGGATCGTGAAGAACCGCTGGGCCCCGCGGTGGCCGCGCTCGATGAAATCCAGGTCGCTGATGTCTTCGGTGCGAACGCCGAGCTCGGTCAGATCGCGGCCCGAGGAGAACGACTTGCCGTTCCCGCGCCAGACGACGGCCCGCAGCCCGTCGCGATGCTCGAGTTCCTCAAGAATCTCCCACAGGCGCGCGTCCATCTCATCGTTGGCGGCGTTGTGCTTCTCGGGCCGGTTGTTGCTCATGATGGCTACCGGGCCATCGAACTCGAGCTGAATCGTGTCGCTGCTCATCCCGGGCCCCACCGCGCTGATTCACGGGCACCGGCGAGCATATCACGCCCGCTTCCCCAGCCCCGCTCTCTGCCGGGCGGCGCCGCCGTCCGCCCAGTCCGCCCAGTCCGCCTGAGAGCCTTAGAATTTCCCGAAGAACACCGAGAGGGGCTCGCTCTCGGGTGAGACGTCTCCATCGCGGGAAACCGCGCGCACGGTGTAGACGTAGGGGGTGTTCAGCTGCACCGTCTTGTCGTCGTACTTGCTTTTGTCGGTCGATCCCAGATGGGCCCCGTCCCGGTATACCCGATACCGGCGAACATCGATCGAGTCATCGGTG